>CALJKZ010000611.1 GCA_937983085.1 uncultured Gemmatimonadales bacterium | reverse complement strand
CCCCAAGGACATCCAGAACGAAGAGCGACCCGCCCTCCCCGAGCTCGAGGTCCGCGACGCGTCCGAACAGAGCTGCCTGCGGCTGAACCAGCGCCACCGGGCTCAAGGACCACTCGGCTACGCCCGTCGATCGCTGGCTCGGGTCGCCTCCACAGCCAGTCGCCATCATCGCGGGGACCCAGATCCCCAGACCTCTCAGGGTCGACTTCACCCGAGTGACGGCCAAACGCCCATCATGGGGCGGGTCAGAAGAAACACCCAAAGGTAGACGAGCACGAAGATGAGCCGCTGGCCATAGCCTCCAAGTCCGGCCTCCAACAGGAGGCCAACCGTCGCAAGTAACACGATGATGCAGGCCGTCGAGATCAGCACGAGAACTAGCCCAACTTCACGCCACCGGGGCTCGGATCGGAGGCCCAGGGAGGTGAGCAGGATCCCGAGGAAGAGCCCCGGACGCGTAAGGATATTCTGCACCGTCGAGAAGAGTGATCCGGTCCGGGGATCCGCATGCTCCGGGAAGACGGCCGTCGCGAAGATCGAGACTGCAGCCAACAGGAAGAGGCCTCGGGCAGCGGAGAGTGCTCGGCTGGATGCGACACTGCCGGAGAGCGCGAATGCGAGGGCAGCCCACACTGCGCCGAAGAGGAGGAAGGCCAGCGTGGCGAGCCATGCGGAGTCGGTCGCTCCGTAGTCGCTGATGATGCTGCTGCTGACGCGCAGCTCAGGCTCGAGAAAGTGGAGGGCGATGAAGCCTAGCGCGTGCGCGGCTGCTGCGACGCCGGCGATTCGTGCAAGAAGCCGAGATCGAGGATCCATTGTCCCCCCCGTCAGCGCATCACCCCACGCGTCAGCACGTGCACCGCGCCTTCCGGAAAGGCGACGGTCTCCGTGGGCAGGACCACCACCACGGTGTGGACCATCTCCAGCGGCAGCACCGAGCCCCACGACCGATTGAGCCGGGCCCCGTCCAGGTAGATGGGGAGGCAACCGCGCCCGCGGAAGCGGTAGCACGGACCGTCGCGGGTGCGCAGCACCTCGAGGTTCGGGAAGGCCGCGCGCTCGATGACGTCGGAGAGGCTCCGGCCCATGGCCGCCTGGTCGCTGATCGTGTTCGCCCGGATCGGGCGCAGACGGAGGAGCCCGGGGCTCATGCCGACGAAGTCGCGGATGCGTCGATTCACGACGTCGTTCGAGACCTCGACCCCCCGGATCGGGATCGGTGCCGCGGTGAGCCGGAGCGTCACCTCGACCGGCTCGCCGGCGGCGACCCGCGCGGGGTCGCTCCGGAAGCCTTCGTAGCCTCGCGCCTCGACGTGCAGCCGGTACGTGCCCGGGTCCGCATCCGGGAGCTGGAACCGGCCCTGAGCGTCCCCGACGGTCGCGGCCACGGCCGCGTCGTCCCCCGAGCGCAGCGTGAGCAGCGCGGCCCCGACCGGTCGACCGGTCTGCCCGTCGACCACGGTGCCGATGACGCTCTGGCCCGTCGCCGGTGCGGCCCATCCGGTCAACGCGCAGCACAGGATCAGCGTCGATCCGAGCCCACGACGACGAGGCCGGTCGGGGTGGTATGGGACGCGCGCGCCGGCGGCGATAGCTTGCACGGAACTCATCCTCACTCGTACACGAACCATGCGCGACCGTTCGACCGCCGTCCGAGTCCTCACGCTCCTGCTCCTCTGCCTGCCCCTCACGGCGTGCGTCAAGAAGAGCACCCACCGGCTGGCGCTGTCCGACCTGGACGGCGCCCGGGCGGACATCGCGGAGCTCGAGGCCGAGCTCGAGGCCCTTCGCATGGAGACCGAGGCAGAGTACCAGCGTCGCGACTCCGTCGAAAGCGAGCTCCACCTGACGCTCTCCCGGACCGAGGCGCGTCTGAACGAGAGTCGGGACGAGGTCGACCGCCTCCAGGCACTCCTGACGCAGCGAGGGTCGGAGTACGAGGGCCTCCAGCGTCGGCTGGTCGCCCTCGAGGCGGTCGAGCGCGAGGTGCGGGAGCGCAACGCGATCTACGAGGACGTGATCGGCCGCTTCCGGTCGCTGATGGACGGGGGTCAGCTGAGCGTGGCCATCCAGCGTGGCCGCCTGGTGATCCTGCTGCCGCAGGACGTGCTCTTCGCCTCGGGCAGCGCGACGCTCGGTGGAGAGGGCCAGAGCGTCATCCGGCAGGTGGCCGATGTGCTCGCGGAGTTCCCCGAGCGACAGTTCCAGGTCGAGGGCCACACGGACAACGTCCCGATCTCCACGGGGCGCTTCCCGTCGAACTGGGAGCTGTCGAGCGCGAGGGCGCTCGCGGTCGTTCGGCTGCTCACCGAGAGTGGGGTCGACCCGGCGAACGTCTCCGGGGCGGCGTTCGGGGAGAATCAGCCGGTCGTGCCCAACGACGACGCGGAGAGCCGTCGTCGCAATCGGCGCATCGAGATCGTGATGTTGCCCAACCTCGACGTGATCGCCGAGACGCAGCTGCCCGGCTCGCGCTAGGCGCCGCCGAAGACGCGGGCGGCGCCCGTAAGGCGAATGGCCCGACGCGCTGGCTCGTCCCAGCTTGGCGGGTCCGCGAGAGGACCCGGTTCAGGATAGGGCACGGACGC
>CALJKZ010000610.1 GCA_937983085.1 uncultured Gemmatimonadales bacterium | reverse complement strand
GCCTCACGGGATCGAGCTTTAGATTCCTATGTACGACGGGTTCGTGACCCTCTTGTGTTGCCAAGATGTCGTCGCAGCCCTTAGACCCGATCTTGCTGGTCCGTTCGACGGAGAAGGGCCCCTCTTCGGCGAGGGCATCGGCGAGACTACGCCCCTCGACGAACTCCATGAGGAAGTAGATGAGGCCCGACTCGATGTCCTCTTCGTACGTGGACAGCCCGACGATGTGATGGGAATCGCCCCCGAGGCGCTTCATGATCTGCGCTTCGCGAAGGAAGCGCGCTCGCATCTCTTCGGCCTCGGCGCCCGTCATCCGGTCGACACCCAGGATCTTGAGCGCCTCGATCCATCCGCCTTTGACGTCCTCCACCTTGTAGACCGTGCCGAAGGAGCCGGCGCCCAGCTTCTTCAGAACCCGCCACTTGTCGCGGATGAGCGTCCCGATGAGACGGTCGTCCTCCTCGGCGGCGGCTGCCGCGGCCTGCTCTTCCTTCAGGCGTTCCACGTCTTCGGCGGTGAACATCACCGTGGCGCCTGCGTCGGACGGTGCCGGTGTCGACGGAGGGTCGTCGTGGTCCTGGGAGTCCAAAGACTCCATGTCGTCGGGCGTGAAGACCACCGTGGCGCCGGGATCCGGAGGCGGCCGGGAATCGCTCGGGCCGGCCGCGGGTGGCTGCGCCGCGGGCGCCGGGACGTCGGCCGCCGGGACATCGGGCGGCCGGACGGCGGGTGGCGGGACGTCAGGCGGACGGGATGTGGGTGGGTTCGCCGGGTCGGCGTCCAGCCCTGGAACGTCGTCCGGGTCCCAGGCGACGGTCTTCTGAGGCGGTGGCTTGTTGTCCGGCTCGTCGGTGTTCGACACGAGAATCCCGTTCCGGTACCCGAGGAGAGATGGGGAGCCCCATCGACCACTTCGAACGTACCGAAGCCGCGGAAGCTCGGTCAAATGTCTCGTAACTCTTGCACCTCGTCGATCGCGTGTATCCTTTTGGAGTCATGCCACTACGCCGTTCGGTCGCCCCCGCTTGCCTGTTCGTCCTCGGGGCGTGCTACACCCCCCCGGATCCGCCACCTTCGTCCAGAACGGGGGCCATGGAGACGACGCAACTGGTCTTCCAGGCCGTGGATGCGGGAACCGGATCGCTCCTGAGGGACGCGGAGATGACGGTGCGGTACCTGGTCCGTGAGCCCATCGTCTTCGACGTGGCGTCGGTGGACCGGGTCTCCACCGACGAGCCCTACCAGATCCGCCACGAGGTCGCCGAGCCCGACCTGGTCCTCGAGGTGCGGCTCGAGGCCGACTCCTACCACCGTCTCGACACCGTCTTGACGGTGTCCAGAGGGTCGTCCGCGGGTCCTCTGACCATGCGAATGTCCCCTCGCCTCGATCGGGTGGCCGACGGACCCGCCCAACCCGATCCTGAACCGGTCCAGCCGCCCGTGGCCACGGGCGCCGACGCCGGTCGCGTCGCCATGCGCGAAGGGGACCGCGCCTTCAACCGGCAGGCGTGGCTGGAAGCGTCGGAGGCGTATCAGCGCATGCCGTCCCCGTCCGACGACATGAGCGAGTACGGTCGGGACTACCTCCAGGCGAAGCCTCGCCAGGGGGTCGCCCACATCAACCGGTCGGACTTCGGTCGGGCCCTGGAGATCTTCGAAGAGGTCACCTCCATGCAGCAGCCCGGACCCCAGGCCCACCTCCGCCTGGCTCAGACCCAGTGCGCCGTCGGGCGCGTCGAGGAAGGCCGCGGCACGCTGGCCCTGCTGGATCGGGCGAAGAACCGCCTGGGCGCGGTGGAGCAATCCACCGTCGCGGCGATGATCGCCTACCAGCGGGGCGTGTGCTCCCACGGCGAGTTCGACAGGGCCCAGACGACCCGGGAGCGCGTTCGCACCGGGGCGCAGGCCATCCAGCAGCTCAACGCCTTCGTGGAGGGCGCCCGGCGCATGTCGCCGGTGCCTCCCGAGATCGTCACCGCCGTCGAAGACGCCGAACAGCGCGTCGAAGACATTCGCAGGAGAGCGGGCGGCGTCGACTGACCGGCTGCTGCCGGTTCGCGACCAGAAGAAACGAAAAGAGGGCGCCCCAGATCGTCCGGAGCGCCCTCGTCTTCGTGCTGGGTAGCTGTCTGTTCGTAACCGGGGGCTGCCTAGTTGTCGCCTCGCGGCCAGGGCGCGCCCTGGTTCTCCGCCGGGATGGGCCCGACGCCCTTGAAGACGAACTTCTGGACCCGCTTACCCTCGTAGGTCTCGGTCGTGTAGATGTTGCCCTGCGAATCCGTGGCGATGGAATGCACGGCGAAGAAGAGCCCGGGCTGGCGGCCGCCGCCACCGAAGCTGGTCAAGACCTCTAGGGACTCACGGTCCATGACGTAGACCTTCATGTTCTTGCCGTCGGCGAGGTACATGTAGGTTTGCTCCGGGTCTCTGGAGAAGGCGATGTCCCAGGTCGACCCGTCGCCCAGGGTCTCCGGCGCGATCCGTACTTCCTCGACGAAGGTCCCGTCCTGCTGGAAGACCTGGATGCGGTCGTTGGGGCGGTCGCACACGTACACGAGACCGTCGTTGGACGGCTCGGCGCAGTGGACGGGCGTACGGAACTGGTCGATGAGCGGCGCGTTGGGGTCGTACCTTCCCGTCGCGTCGTCGCTGGGAGTGTTGCCGTAGGCGCCCCAGAACCGCTTGATCTCGCCGGTGTTGGCGTCCAGCACCGCGACACGCTTGTTGCGGTAGCCGTCGGAGACGTACGCCTCACTCCCGTCGGAGTTGAAGGAGATCTTCGCCGGCCGCCCGAAGTGCTCCATGCTGTTGCTGCCCAGGTCCTGTCCGGGGATGCCGAACTGCGCCAGGAACTCGCCGTCGCGGGTGAACTTCAGGATGTGTCCGTCCCCGGCTCCGTTTCCGCCGATCCAGATGTTGTCGTTGGGATCGACGGTGATGCCGTGGTTCGATGCCGGCCACTGGTACTCGTCGGTGCTCTCGCCACCCCACGCGTTCATGAGGTTGCCGTCGGGGTCGAACTCCAGGATGTACGGCGCCGGTGCACAGCACTCGCTCGTGGGCGGGTCCGTCGCGGCCCCCATCTCCGTCCGCTCGTTCAGAGACATTGCTCCGCGGTGGATGATGTAGACGTGGTCCCGGGAGTCGACGCCCACCCCAACGGACGAGCCAAGGATCCACTGGTTCGGGAGTGGCTGGGGCCACAGGGCGTCCACCTCGAAGCTGGGAGCCATGCCGTCGGCGCCCACGGTC
>CALJKZ010000609.1 GCA_937983085.1 uncultured Gemmatimonadales bacterium | reverse complement strand
ACGCGAACATCGACGGAAACGACGTCGTCTTCCTCATCTCGCCGGCCTTCTTCCTTCACGCTCTCGACGCCCACACGGGTGAGCACATCGAGGGCTTCGGAGGCAGCGTCGACATCGAGGGCTTCCCGTCCACCGGAGTCGTGGACCTTCTCGGTCCCGACGGCCTCGGCTACGAGTACGACGACGCGGCGGAGGGCATCTCCCTGGAGCAGGGCTACATCACAAGCTCGTCGCCGGCCCTCGTGGTCAACGGCGTGGTGGTGGTGGGCAACTCCGCCGAGCAGGGGTACAACCAGACCCGCACCGAGAACATTCCGGGCGACATCCTCGGGTACGACGCGCGCACCGGCGAGAAGCTCTGGAAGTTCGATGTCATTCCGACGCCCGGTGAGTTCGGCCACGAAACGTGGGAGAACGATGCCTGGGAGTGGACGGGCGACATCTCCTCGTGGGCACCGCTCTCGGCCGACCCCGAGCTCGGGCTTGTCTACGTTCCCACCAACGGCGCCACCCAGGACTACTACGGTGGCTTCCGGCCGGGCGACAACCTCTTCAGCACGAGTCTCATCGCCCTCGACGTGGAGACGGGCGAGCGGGCATGGCACTACCAGCTGGTGAAGCACGACATCTGGAACTACGACACGCCCCAGGTGCCGGTCCTGGCGGACGTGATGGTGAACGGGGTCGAGACGCCGGTGGTGGCTCAGGCGACGAAGCAGGCCTTCCTCTACGTCTTCAATCGGGAGACGGGTGAGCCCATCTGGCCCATCGAAGACCGCCCGGTGCCCGCATCACTCGTTCCGGGCGAGAAGATGCCCGAGACCCAGCCCTTCCCCACGAAGCCCGCGCCCTACGACATGCAGGGGCTGAGTGAGGACGACCTCATCGACTTCACGCCGGAACTACGGCAGAAGGCCATCGAGGCGCTGGAGGACTTCCAGATCGGGCCGCTCTTCCTGCCGCCGCTGCACCGCGACAACGACATCGGCAAGGTGGCGGCACTCTGGTGTCCGGCCGACGTCGGCGGCACGAACATCGACGGGACGCCTGCCTTCGATCCCGAGACGGGCATCATCTACGTCCCGTCCCAGAAGGGGTGCAGCGCCCGGATCCTCATTCCCGGACCCGAGAAGGATGACGGTGGCGTGGCGGATGATCTGACGGAGCAGCCCACCGGTACCTCCATCACCGAGTGGGTGCCCGGTCCGTCGGCGAGCCCCGGCCGCATCGACGGCCTGCCCTACTGGAAGGCCCCGTACAGCAAGATTACCGCCATCGACCTGAACACCGGCGAGCACCTCTGGTGGACCCCCATCGGGGACACCCCGAGCTACGTGCTCGAGCATCCAGCCCTGCAGGGTCAGCCCGATCCTCGGACGGGAAGCGGTCGCCAGGCGGCGATGTTCGCCACGCCGAGCATGCTGGTCTACGCGGGCTACGACAGCGAGAACGACCCCATGCTCTTCGCCGTCGACAAGGCGACGGGCGAGGAGGTGGGCCGCGTGCCCATGCCGGACAACAACCGGTACGGCATGATGACCTACATGCACGAGGGCAAGCAGTACATCGTCGTGAACACCAACGGCGGGAACTTCGCTCTGGCGTTGCCCGACTGATGGTCGCCGCCGAGCCGCGGCTCGTAGGAGTCGTCGGCCGGCGCAGATGAAGGACGGCACGGGGTCCTCGGCACTGCCGGGGGCCCCGTTCGCATACGGATCTTCCACCCACTGCCGATTCCATGCCCATGCGACGTGAGCCCATGCTGGTCGCCGCTTCCCTCCTTGTCGTCCTGATCTCGGCGGCGTCACCTCTGGCGCTCCGGGCCCAGGCCGACCCGGCTGCCTCGGGGCTTCGCACCGATCTGGACATGACCACCTGGTCCATCGCGGCGCTCGACCCGGCCACCGGGGCCGTGGGCGTGGCCATGGCGTCGTGCGTGCCCGAGACGTTCGGTGACGGTGTCGCCGCCCTGGTGCCGGGCAAGGGCGTGGCGGCGGTGCAGGCTGCGTGGAATATGGAGAACCGGAATCGGGTCTACGAGTTGCTCCAGGACGGTCACGGCGCCGAAGAGGTCATCGCGCGGGTCACGGATGCCCTCGTCGACTCGGTGACGGCTCGTCGACAGTACGGGGTCATCACGCTTCGTGACGACGTGGTGGAGATCGCCGGCTTCACGGGCGAGGGGACGTCGGAGTGGGCGGGCATCCACTCGGACCTGGGGATGGCGGTCACCGCGCAGGGCAATACGCTGGTGAGCGAGGAGGTGGTATCGGGATCCCTGGAAGCCTTTCTTCGCGACGAGCCCGGCCGGAACACCTTGGCCGACCGCCTCATGCGGGGGCTCGAGGCGGGAGCCGACGCTGGTGGCGACGTGCGCTGCAACCGGGACGGCATCACCTCCACGGCCGCCACGGCGGTCATCCTCGTGGCCCGTGGGGGCGATCCGCCCTATGCCACCGAAACCATCGGCATGACGGACCAGGGCACAGCTTCGGCCCCGTGGCTCGCCCTGTCCCACACCACGCCGCGCGAAGGCCCCAACCCGGTCACGGAGCTGCGTCGGCGCTTCGATGCCTGGCGCGACGGAGCGTGGACGACGTCCGCCGCGTACGAAGCCCTGGCGCGCCAGGTGCAGTCCTTCGTCACCGTACCCGAGTCGCACGTGGTGATCCGGGACGTCGTCCTCATCGACGGCACCGGTGGCCCGGCGCGGGAGCGCATGTCCGTGGAGATCCGCGACGGCATCATCCAGCGGGTCGGCCCGGTGGCCGAGATCGGCGCCCCCGAGGGAGCCCGGATCCTCGAGGGGGCCGGCCAGACACTGATGCCCGGTCTGGTCATGCTCCACGAGCACCTCTTCTACCCGTCGGGAGCCCGCCGGTACAACACCAACGAAGTCTCCTTTCCTCCGCTCTATCTCGCGGGGGGCGTCACCACCATGAGGACCGGCGGGAGCGTCGATCCCTACACCGACCTCCGCGTCCGCCAGCACGTGGAGGAGGGGCTCATCGTCGGGCCGGACATCGACGTGACCGGCCCCTATCTGGAGGGTCCGGGAGGATTCGTCCGCGCCATGCCCCAGCTCTCCACCCCGGACGAGGCACGGGCGTTCGTGAACTTCTGGATGGATCAGGGCGTCACGTCGTTCAAGGCGTACAACCTCATCGATCGGGCCACGCTGGGGGCGGCCATCGACGCGGCCCACGCCCGGGGCGCCAAGGTGACGGGCCACCTGTGCTCCATCACCTACCGGGAAGCGGCGGACCTGGGAATCGACAATCTGGAGCACGGCTTCTTTGCCGCCACCGACTGGGTGGCGGGCAAGGAACCCGACGTCTGTCCCGCCGGAGCGCGACAGAGCTACCTCGACCTGGATCTATCCAGTCCGGCGTTCACCGACGTCATCGATCATCTCATTGCCAACGACGTGGCCATCACCTCGACGCTGAACGTGGTCGAGCGCAGCGCGGGTGGCCGTCCGCCGCCACCCGAGGGTGCTCGGGAAGCCATGCTTCCCCAGCTCCGGTCACGGATCATGGCGTCCCTCGCGCGACCACTGAACGAAGCCGGCACCCGCCTGCTGCAGAAGTACATGGCCATGGAGAAGGCGTTCTACGACGCCGGGGGCACCCTCGTGGCCGGCATCGACCCCACCGGCGGAGGAGACGTGGTCCCCGGATACGGAAACCAGCGCGCACTGCAGCTGCTGGTGGAGCTGGGTCTCACGGTGGAGCAGGCCGTGGAGGTCGCGACGCGAAACGGCGCCGAGTATCTGGGGATCGGCCATCGGATCGGCACCATCGAGGCCGGCAAGGAAGCCGACCTCGTTCTCATGCGCGGGGACCCGCGCGAGGACCTGGACGCATTCCGGCGGACGACCCTCGTCTTCAAGCACGGCGTCGGCTACGACTCGGCGAAGCTCTTCGACTCGGTGAAGGGGTGGGTGGGCGTACGTTGAGCGTCCGGGTCCGGAGCTGCCCGTCCGACGGGGTACAGCCGCCGCGCCCCCTGGACACGCGGCATCGACACGCTAATGTGGCGGCCCGGGGACAGCTGGAAGCAGAGTCCTCCGGGTGCACTTCGACCACGCCTTCATCCACACGGAGAACCCGACCATGGCGACCTACACCTGTGACAAGTGCGGCATGAGCGTCAACGTGTCGTGCGCGACCTGCGGCCAGGCTCTGGTCGACGGGACCATCACCACCGACTCGGGCGTGGAAGTCGCCGTCTCCAAGTGCCCCGAAGGTCACGGAATGATCAAGTCGCCCCTGTGCTGCGGGCAGGACATGGCCTGCGCGGTCTGACCCTTCGTGGTTATCGGGATTGAAGCCTCGCGGCTTTCGCGGTCGACGCCTCCGTGCTTTCGATCAGAACCCGCCCGGCCTACCGCTCCGCGAGCTACCCCCGATGGGATCACCGGCCGGCAACTCGATGACCGGCCCCGGAACGGTGTTCTCGATGCGTAGCTGCCAGCGCCGGATGTCCGAGGCCACCAGCCGCTCGTGCTCCGACGGTGCTGTGTCGGCGTCGATACGCGCAGCCAGGTCTTCGAGGGCTCCGGCCAGAACCGAACGCACCGAAGCCGGATTGTCGTCCCTGGCGGCCTGCTGCATGAGCTGATCGGCCACGGTCCTCTGCGTCGCGTGGAGGATCTCGCGCCGGTACCCGTCGTCGGTGGCCTCGACGCCCCAGGTGACCTCCATGAGGCGGTCGACGACCTCGTTCAGGTCGGGGTTGTCGCCGAGTGTGCCGTAGAGGACCAACCGGGCCATCCGCTCGGGCTGGAGGATCTCCCCCACCGTGAAGGCTGCGGACGCCTCCGCCACGGCCAAGGGGTCGAAGACGAGTCCTGTATGCCCGGCGAACTCCTCACCCTCGTCGTGACGGAACGCCGGAGGCGGGATGAGCTCGACGATGTCGTCGGAGAGGGCGAGGAAGTCGACGTCCAGCGTCTGCAGCACCGTCTCCAGCGCGTCGCGCTGCTCGTCGGCCGAGACGACGGTGAAGGGGGTCTGACCGTCTCCCTTCACGGCGTAGCGGTAGTCCGCCCCACCGAGACTCTGGATGGCGGACCGTAGCTGGAACCGGTGGTGCATGTAGAGGGGCAGAAGGACGTACTCGAGGTTCGACAGCGGCTCGCCGTCGCGTATGGCGTTGGTGCCGAAGCGCTCCAGCCCGATGTTGCGCACGTCCATTTCGAGCTTGAGGTGGTCCACAAGGTTCGACCCGTTGTCCCACACGCTGGCGTACTGGTGGGCAGCGCCGATG
>CALJKZ010000608.1 GCA_937983085.1 uncultured Gemmatimonadales bacterium | reverse complement strand
CACGGCTTCCGTGAAGTCCCGGGGGTGCCAGGCGGGCTTGTAAGGCAGGTGCTCTAACCAAGCTGAGCTAAGCGCCCTGAGGATGAAGGATAACGATTTAGCCTTCGTCTTTCCTCATCTCCGGGCGGGAAGACCATTCGATCCCCTAAAACCCGGCCCAACTCAGCCGGTCCCGGACCCCAGGGCGTTCTCGGCCGCATCCATTCTCCGGCGCCAGCCCACGAACGCGAGCCCGAACAACCCGCCCAGCAGGAGAAGTGGACTCATGGGCTCGGGCACCGAGATCGCGGCATGCTGCCCCTCGATCTCGTCGATCCAGAACCGACCTGACGAGCCTGGGTCGAACGAGATCTCCACCGCTCCGAGGTAGTTCCGCGGGTCGTGGTCGGGGTCCTCGGTGAACTCGCCTTCTGCCCAGGAATACGCTGGTGGCTCGTTCCACAGCTCGAGCTCGTACCCGCCCATGACCGCCAGGTTGGAGTCGAACAGCGTGAGCTGTGCGGTCGACGCGACCAGACTCTCCCGGGCCATGGAGAACTCGAAATACCACATGGGTTCGAGAAACGTCATGCGGAGCTTGGTGCTGGCACTGGCGACACCCTCGAGAGCCGCGCCGCACAAGAAGGAGAGGCATGGACCGATATTGCCTACCGTCGCCGCGCCGGGTTCGTGACCATCCACGTAGTAGTTGAACAGGACGTTCTGGATGGTAAGGCCGTCCACCAGCGTGCCGGACCGACCCGAGAAGGCGATGTACGGCGAGTTCGACTGCGCCGGCAGCGAGCTCGAGTACCCGAGGAGGTCGAAACGCTCATCACGTTTCCCTTGGAGACGGTCCTCAACGGCGCTACCGGCGTGCAGGCCGTGCGCACTTCGTCCGGCGTGGGCCTGTCGGTGATGTACGTCGAGTTCGACTGCGCCTGCAGCTGGCTCGAGTACACGAGTGTGAGCGCGAGCGTCAAGATGAATCGGATGGAACGCATGGTCGTGGGGCTAGGGGGGGCAGCGGTGGCGCAGCGATACAGAGCAAGCCCCGTGCCCTTCGCCGCGACGGCCAGGCCACGTCCCTACATCGTTGACAGGCATGGTTTTAGCGTATCCTGACCGCCATGCCTCGGGTGTCGAACACCTTTCGGCGTTCGGACAGTTTGACCGCTTCAGTCAGCATGGCCGACCACCGTTCGGACCAGGTGTCCCCCGGATGAGTCCCAGACGATCGCCGGCAGGCCTGAGGCGATGAGTTCGAGACGTCGATGTCGGAGCGCGACCCGGTCGCGCCCCTTCAGCACCGGTCACTCGATCCGAAGGGCCTCCACAGGATCGACCTTCGTCGCCCGGTGCGCCGGAATCCAGGTGGCGACCAGGACCGCGGTCACAAGGACGAACGCCACACCGACGTAGGTGGAGACCTCGAGGATGGCTATACCGTCCATGCCCACGGCCAGCACCCGTCCGGCCCCGTATGCCATGAGCAACCCCAGAACGACGCCGATCCCACCAGTGACGAAGCTCTCGCCGAGGACGGAACGGCGCACGGCAGGCGCGCTGGCTCCCATGGCCATGCGCACACCGATCTCTTGCTGCCGTCGACTCACCGAGTGGGCGACGAGGCCGTAGACGCCGGCGACGGCGAGAAGAAGTGCGAGGACTCCGAACGTCCCGAAGAGACTCGTCAGAAAGCGAATGCCGGCGAGGTCGGCGGCGTGGGCTCTTCGGAGCGTTTGCAGGTCGGCCAAGGCCACGTCGGGGTCGATCTCCGACATGAGCGCCCGCACCACGGGCATGGCCTCGTCCGGCTCACCCGCCGTCCGGACCATGAATGCCATGGAACGACGAACGGACTGGGCGCGCGGCACGTAGACGCTGGGGAACGGGTCGGGGCGCGCCACGCCGTTGATCTGGATGTCGGGCATCACCCCGACCACCGTTCGAAGCAGATCCTCGTCGTACACCGATCGGATCCGGCGCCCGATGATGTCGTCGCGACGGCCCATCCTCCTGGCCATGGCTTCACTCACGATGGCCACGGGAGCGGTCTCCGCCCGATCCTCTTCCCCGAAGGCCCGCCCCTCCACGGGCCGGACACCGAGGGTGTGGAACCACGCCGGATCCACCTCGATCCACGCACCGTCGTACGCGTTGCCCTCCGGCGGCATGGGATCCCCCTCGAAGCCGAACGCCCGGA
>CALJKZ010000607.1 GCA_937983085.1 uncultured Gemmatimonadales bacterium | reverse complement strand
AGGTCCACGCCGCCGGCCGTCCGGCGGGCGGGGGAGATGGGGCGCTCCAGCGGCGGCCGGCGCTGCGCCGCCGTGGCGCTCCGTGAGGGTCGGCCCCTTCTGACCACGGACCGCGACTTCTCGGTCATCGCCCGGCACTTCGACCTGGAGTTGGTCGGGCGTTCGTCCTAGAGCCGCGTCGGAGTCAACCGGGCACCATTTCGGCCCGCCGGGCGAACACCCGGCGGGCCGTTCCATGTCAGTGAAGAAGCTCGATCAGGGAAGTAGTTCGGCCAGCAGCCCCCCGCCCATCTGAAGTTGGAAGGTGTTCAGCGCTTCGTTGAGCGTCCCCAAGCCGTGCCCATCGAGCTGGATCTCCACCAGGAAGAACGCCGGAGCACGCTGGACGATGCGATACGTTCCCGTCCTCCGCACGGTGCCATCGACCACGAGCGTGTACTGCCCGTTGCTGCGGAACGTCACGGAGACCACCCGCGCGAGGCCCTGATCGAAGTAGCCGCCGGACCAGGTATGCTGTGACGAGAACCGGGTCATGAGATCCGTCGCCGACGGGTCGGGGAACGTGACGTCCACCACTCCCCCCGGCTCTACGGTAATGGTCCCGGACCATACGTAGAGGGCGTTCCACCCGGTCCCATCCCAGATCCCGTTGAGCATGCGGAAGTCGTACGTCCCGGGAGCCAGATCGAGTTGGTACCCCTGGCCCCGCTGGTACGCATCGGAAGCCCCTGGCAGGAGTTCGGTCCCGCCCACCACCAGCGAGAACACCGGATAGTCGGTCTGGTTGTGGAAGCGGGCGGTGCCGTTTCGGACGGGGATCTCGGCGAAGGCCACATTGCTCTCCACCGACCCCTGGTCGTTGACGGCCTGCACCAGGACGTACAGCCGCTGACCTACGATCTGGTCGGTGACGAAGCTGTACTCCGTGGTGTTGGCCGGAAGGGGTGCCCCACCCGCGAAGTCCGGATGATTCCACGCCACCTGGATGAGGTAGCTGTCCTCATTGTCGGCGTTGTCGCGCCACGTCGCGTCGAAGCGAACGCCCTCATCCACGAGTGTGGCGTTGAACCGCAGGTCCGATGGCGGGGCGGGCGGCGCAGCCGCATCCAGGGTGATGACGATGGGTTCGCTCCACGCGCTGGCCCAATCGGACCCGACGGCCCGCACCTGGAAGGCCCACTGTCCTGGTCCGACGCGGAGCGAATAGCGGTACGGCGTGGTCCGGGTGTTCTCTATCGTGTGGATGGTCCGGAACGGCGTCCCCGCAATCAGGTCGGCCATGGCGACCTCGTACCGGTCCTCGGACGACGTCTGGCATGTCCGCCCGATGCGGATGCACGGCCAGTCGAAGCTCCACACCAGGTCGGCCCGACCGCTCGAGCTCACCTGTCCCTCCAGCGAGGGCGATCTCGAGTCAGGTCGGAAGATCGCCCTGATCCGAACATCCGCGGCCACGCTGATTCGCAGGGGGTTCGCCGCGCTGGTGGCCGGCGGTGACAGCGGCACGTCGACACTCCATCGGTCGAACACCCACCCGGCGGCAGGACGGGCGGTGAGTTCGACGTACCCCTCCGCGTAGCCACTCTCCCCGGCCTGCGGATCGGTGGATACCGTGCCGGCGCCTTCCACCACGACGTCGAGTTCGTGCCCCAGCACGCGGACGGCCACGACCCCGGCGTTGTTCTCCTCGTCCGACTCCTCCACCTCGTCGTCGGGATCGAGGACGAAGATGAGGTACTGCGGTCCGACCTGGAGCCCCTCTCCCGGGACGCTGATCCCAGGAAGCGAGAGCGAGCCTCCCACGGTGATGGTCTGCCGCGATTCGGCCACCGTCCGGTCGTCCTGGGAAAGAACGGCGTCGGCAGAGCGGTAGATGCGCAGGGTGAAATCGGCACTGAGCGGACCGCTGTTGCGAATCTCGATCTCATCGAAGACGACGGCCTCGCCCAACTCGATGACCGAGTCACGCGGGAGCGGGTCGGCACCGAAGTGGAGTTCAGCGCGGCGAGGCGGCTGGACGTCGAGAACGAAGCCGACCGTCGCGCTCTGATCGGCCACCGAGGAGCGGACGTGGATCTGAGCTTCGTACTGCCCGACATCCAGTCCTTCGAGTCGCACCTGCAGTCGGAGCATCGCCGGTGCGGTGGTCCCGTCGAGTTCGGCCGCCAACCAGGCGGCCACGCTCGCGTCAGGGTACTCGACGTCGACCTCCAGTCCCGTCAACTGACCCTCCCCGACGTTGACGATCTGCACCTCGAAGGGGTCCGGATCGGGGTTTCCCTGCCGCGTGCCGAGGGCGAACGAGGTGCGGTCGAGCTGAATGACGGGGTCGGCCTCCTCGACGATCTCGGGATCCATGGGGCCCCGGTCTGCACTACCGCACGCCGTCACGAGGGCCGCCAGCGTCCAGACCATGGGGTGGCGGGTGGGCGTGACCTTCATGGTGTCCTCCCTGCAGAGTGATGACTGCCTTCACCCCGCAAGGCGACGTTCCAGGCCGGGAGGGACCATCGGCCTCGAGCATCGGGATGCCCCGACGCTCAAGACCCCCTACCATGTCCGCTCCTCAACCACGCCCCACCCCCAAGCCACGCATGCAAGTCCGCATCTTCCCCAACCTCAGCCGGCCGGGCGTCGGCTTGAAGCCGAGGCAGGAAAGCCAGCGCCCCCTCCTTCCCCAGCACGCTCGCCACTGTCCGGTGCTGGAGGCCGGCAGCGCCCTGGGCCACCTGGTGTACCCGCCCCTGGAGGAGCACGAGGCCTTCTACGTCGAGTACCGGGGCGACGGCCGCTACGAGTTCAAGTACTTCATGCGTGAGTCGAGCGGAAACTGGGGGCCGGTCTTCTCCGTGACCTGGACCATGCCCATGGGAAGCATCGGGATGATGCGTGAAGAGGTCGCCTTCGCGCGGCCGGACCCGGGCGTGACCGAGCAGGGCGCCCTGCGCATGGCGCGCACGTTCGTCGTGCCCGAGGACTTCGGGACGCCACCCGGCGCCATCACGCTGCGAGGCGCCTGGGGCTTCAAGACCCCCGAAGGGTGGGACACGGTGTACGTGCCGGTCCTCAACATGGTGGACCGACCCATCGCGCCCATGCTGGTGGTCCGCGTGGAGACCGACTGGTACGCCCATCAGACCGAGTTCCGGTACGTCCTCCAACCCGGGGAAGGGCTGCCGGGAAGCCACAGCCTGCCCATCGGCCAGGCGTTCTTCGTGCCCCGTGAGGAGATCGAGCTGGTGGAGGTGAGCTCGGCCGAAGTGGAGGAGATCCGGGAAGCGAGAGCGCACTTCGCCGAGGAGAAGGCGAAGCACAAGACGACGACGCGCTTCGGCCTGGAGTACAGCCCCCACTACTCCAGGGAGAGCCGGGCACGCCGGGAGGCGAAGGGCGACGAGGAGTAGGCTCGCGCGCGCCGTGGTGTCGAGGCTCTATGACCGGTAGTCGACGACCGCGTAGCCACTCGATCCCCGCAAAACGACAGAAAAAGGGCCGATGGACGAATCCACCGACCCCTCTTCCTTCTCGGGCCCCTGGGGGGGCGTCCGATTGTACCGAAAAAGTACAAACCGTAGGCTCCCGCCGCTATGGTGCGCGGCGTAATTCGCGGTCGACGTCGAGTGCCGGCCGAGGACCCGGAGCCCCGCCCCCTTCCGGAAGCGACACCAGGGGGCCCTTTGAACGAATTCATCGACCGGGCAGGTGCGTCGAGAACCCGCTGTCAGCGTCGTGGCCGCCGCGGCAGCTTGGGCTTCTTCGACCGGTCTCGCTCGAGTATCAGTCGGCCCCTCCAGATGTGATCCGTGCGCTCCGGATCCTGTACCACGTAGCTCTCTGATATCGCTACGCCCCGCGCGCCCTCGAAGCGTCCTGTGCCTCCGTCGAACACGAGGCGATCCTGGAACTCGAAGTCGTAGTCCGGATGGTCGCTCGGCAGAACGGCCCCCTCCGTCGTCAGGTGGAGTTCGTCCCCGTTGGCGGCCACGATGACGCCGATGCCGTCGTCGTAGGGGATGGACTCCCCCTCGGTCAGCATGCCGTCGTCGAGGAGGTCCGTCGCGTCGACGCAGAACTCGAAGCGGACGGTGAAGCGGCCGAGGAAGAGCGCGCGCCCCTCACCGACCTGCGTGTTCAGGAACCTCGGCGGATCTCCGCAGCGCTCGTCGGGTGCGAGCGACTCCGGCGTGGTGACGGCCCGAGCCCGGAACGGGAGATGGACGGCTCGTCGCCGGGCGGCTCCCAGGAAGTAGTCAGGCTCCTCCAGAGCCTCGACTTCGGAGGGATCAGGGGTCAGGGGATGGTGGTCACACGCGACCAGGGCCGCAGCCAGCGCCATCGCGCCGATGAGTCTCGTGGGCATGTCGACACTCCTTGCTCAGGTGAGGTGGACTCACCTGGCAAGGCGTCAATCGACGTCGGGAGGGACCACGGGGGTCAGAAAGTGGGCGCTACCTCCCGTCCCCCATCCGCTCCTTCACCTCCTCGAACCAGTTGAGGACCACGTGGAGTTCGTTGGTCCCGAACGTCTCCAAGGCGGCACGAGCTCCTGAGTTACCGACGAAGGCAAGGAACGACCCGTCAGGGAATACATCGTAGTCCCGGGCCGGGATAGATGGCCTTCCTCCCCACTCCATCATTGGGGTGGGGCGGCCCGCAGTGACGACTCCGTCATCCGTGTCGACAGCCACCGTCATCATCACGTTAGGAGAGGTTCCGCTCAAGTAATGGACCTGACCGCCGTCCCGAGACCAGCTGGGACTGATGCCCGCCTCGGCGATCAACGTCCGTGGCTCCGACGCCGGGTATGGGCGGACGTAGATCGCGCCGTCCGGGGCCACGTATAGGAGCCATTCGCCGTCAGGCGAGAAGTCTGCATGGGTCTCCCAACCCTCGGAGGTGAAGAAGGGCCGAGGATCCTCGTCGGGCGGCGCGACCCAGATATCTCCTGCCTCCCAGAACGCCAACACACCGTCACGCGACCACGACAACGGGATCTGTTCCTGGTCGGAAGGAGCGATCTGTCGAGCCTCTCCGCTTCCGTCCGCCGCCTTGACGTATACGTTCGGCGCCCCGTCGTGATCAGAGTGGAACGCAACCATGCGTCCGTCTGGGCTCCAGACCGGCGAATTGACCCAGAAGCCCTCCGCTTGGAGTCGGCGGGTTTGCCCTCGTGCGAGGTCGTGGATCCAGATCTCGGAAGCCTGCGCGCGTCCCCTCCCCATCGCGATGAAGTTGCCGTCCGGAGAGACACGGGACCGGTTCCATCCCCCCGGCTCGAGTTCGAGCGGAATGGTATCGCCATCGGGGGTGAGCCTGACGACACGGTCCGCCCGCTCCGGGTACACTCCACCCCGCGCGAAGACCAGATGACCCGCGGGCGAGATCGCGAACTGTGCGACCCCGGTCTCGAAGTCTGTGTTCGGCATGAAGACCGACTGCATGACATCAGCGACGAGCGCCACCGGATCCCCCTCCACCTGAAGGCTCTCGGGGTCGAAGCGGATTCCCATGAGCACCCCCTGCCTTACGAATACCAGGTGGCCCGTCGGGAGGTACCGCGGATCCATTCCGTCGCTCATGATGGTGCGGAACTCGCCGGTCGACCGGTCGAAGGCGAGAATGTCCGCATCGGATGGATCCGAAGAGTGTCGTCCGTGCAGCAGAAGCACCTCACTCCCGGGGAGAAAAAACCCGCCGCCGAGCCGCACGGATTCCCCAGGAGTTGACCCCTCGGGCGCCTCAGCGACAACGACCGGTTGCCCGCCGGTTTCCGGTACCGCCACGAGGGCGCCCGGGTACGTCACCATGATGGTGCCATCCTCACCCAGCGCCCCACCGGATGAAATACCGGGCCATCCGAATCCCCCTGGGTGGACGACGGTCGCGACATCACCCTGAGCAAGGGACATCCGATAGACACCACCGTCACGCGTCGCGTACGCGAGCCACTCCCCGTCCAGCGAGTAGCCGGGGAACGCCGTCCCTTCGGTCCCGGGGATCGGCGTTGGAACGTCCTGATCCAGCCGGCGCAGATAGAGCTGTGAACCCCTGGGCCCCGTCGCAGCGAACGCGATCGCCCCGCCGTCAGGGGCGAACGTCACCTCCCTCCCGAAGGGTCGGCCGAACGTGGGTGCCCCACCCAGATAGACGCTGTCCTGCTTCGAGACGGGGATGGTGAACCGGACCACCTCCGGTGGGGCCGGACGGTCCGACGTCACAGCGACACCCAGCGCCACGGCCAGAAGCGTAGCTACACCTGCCAGCGCAACCGTGATGCGCTTCCAAGCCGGGTTCCCGGTGGCAGACGCGCCCCCGGCCTCGAGCCCGTGCGTGAAGTGTGGATCGCGTAGAGCGCTCGCGAAACCCGATGCCGAGTCGAAGCGGTCGGCTGGCAGCTTCTCGAGCGCTCGGCGGATCGCGCTATCGACGTTGGACGGAACGGCCTTCCGGTATTCCGTAGCCCGGGCTGGATCCTGCGTAATGATCTTCGCCAGGATCGCCTGCGGACTGGCGCCCGTATACGGCGGTTCGCCGACCAGCATCTCGTAGAGGACGCACCCGAGAGCGTACACGTCGGCCTCGGGACCGACCCACTCCTCGCCGGTGGCCTGCTCGGGGCTCATGTAGTGCGGCGTGCCGAGACTCAGGCCGGTCTCCGTCAGGCGCCCTCCCCCAGCGGAGGTCACCGCCAGGGCAATCCCGAAATCGGCGATCAGGGGCTCATCTCCGGTGACCATGATGTTGGCCGGCTTGATGTCGCGGTGCACCACGCCATGGCGATGGGAGTAGTCGAGGGCGGTGGCGACTTTCTCCGCGATCCGAATCGCCGCATCGACCGGGAGTTGATGCTCGCGGTCGAGTCGGTCCCGCAACGACTCCCCCTCTACGTAGGGCATCACATAGAAAAGGAATCCGTCCGCCTCACCCGAGTCGTGGAGCGGTAGGATGTGGGGGTGCTGGAGCTTCGCCGTGGTGCGGATCTCGGCCAGGAACCGCTCGCTGCCGACCGCCGCCGCGAGCTCCGGCTTGAGCACCTTGATGGCGACCTTCCGCCCGTGCTTCAGGTCGTCGGCGAGGAACACGGTGGCCATTCCACCCTGGCCGAGCTCACGTTCGAGGCCGTAACGGTCGGCCAGAGCCGAGGTCAGACGATCGATCATTCGCGCGACATCGACGCGGCCGGCGGGGCGTTCAGCCGGTCGGGCCCAGGAGGAGCGGTGCGATCCGTCACGGCCTTCATCCGTTGAAGGATTGGCGGCACATCACCATGCCAGCGTCGGGCCAACATGTCGTGCATCCGCCGCCACTGCCACCCAAAGAGCGCGGGTCCCCGACAGTGCTTCGTCGGGAACCCGCGCTACGTACTTCTGCGACGTCGCCAGCGATGTCGCCTACCGACTACTTCACAAAGAGCATGTCCCGGTACGTCGGCACCGGCCAAAGGTCGTCGGGCACGCTGCGCTCGAGGCGATCGGCCACGTCCCGGACGCAGTTCATGGACGGGATGATGTTCTGGCGCATGTGCTCGGCCTTCGAGACCACGTCGTCTCCGCCCAGCTCCTGATTCTGCTCGGCCAGGATGGCGAGCTTCGCCGTGAGCTGATCGATGAGTCCGTTGAGGGCCTGGGCCGTCTTCATGACGCCGTCGGACTTCATGCCGAGCTCATCGGCCCGCTCGGCCGTGGTGAGGAGTTCGTTCAGATACCGCGCCGCCGCGGGCAGGATCATCGTCTGACCCATGTGCTGTGCGGTCTCGCCCTCGATGTTGATGGCGTAGAAGTACTGCTCCACGAAGATCTCGTAGCGGGACTCGAGCTCACGGTGCGAGAGCACGCCGTACTTCTCGAAGAGCGCCAAGTTCTTCTCGTCGACGATCCTCGGAAGGGCGTCCATGGTGCTGCGCAGGTTCAGCAGCCCGCGACGCTCGGCCTCCTCCACCCACTCGTCGGAGTAGTTGTCGCCGTTGAAGACCACGTGCTTGAACTCGTGGATCTCCTTGGCGAGAAGCTCGCGGAGCGCGTCGTCGAACGACGTACCCTTCTCGAGCTCGGCCTCGAGCTTGGTGCAGAGATCGTCGATGGCCTCGGCCACGATGGTGTTGAGGACCATCGCCGGGAAGGACACGCTCTGGGACGAGCCGGGGGCGCGGAAGTCTCATTTGTTGCAGGTGAACGCGAACGGCGAGGTCCGGTCCCGGTGGCCAGCGTGCTTGGGCAGGTCGGGCAACACCTTCACGCCGAGGCCGAGGAGACCCGAGGGCTTGCTGCTGGTGGCCTCACCCGCCTTCTCGATCTGTTCGAAGATGTCCTGGAGCTGATCGCCGACGAAGGCGGAGATGATGGCAGGCGGAGCCTCGTTGGCCCCGAGACGGTGGTCGTTGCCGGCGTGGGCCACGGCCGCCCGCATGAGGTCCTGGTGGGCAGCGACGCCCTTGAGAACTGCCGAGCAGAAGAAGAGGAACTGCATGTTGTCGTGGGGCGTGTCCCCGGGCTCCAGCAGATTCTGGTCCTCGGTGGCGATGGACCAGTTGAGGTGCTTTCCGCTCCCGTTGACCCCCTGGAAGGGCTTCTCGTGCAGCAGTACGACGAGGCCGTACTTCCGCGCCACGCGACGAAGCGTCGACATGACGAGCTGCTGGTGGTCGGCGGCCTGGTTGGCGTCCTCGAAGATGGGCGCCATCTCGTACTGACCGGGGGCGACCTCATTGTGGCGCGTCGTCACCGGAACGCCGAGACGGTAGAGGTCCAGCTCCACCTCGTTCATGAACTCCAGAACGCGAGCGGGGATGGGGCCGAAGTAGTGGTCGTCGAGCTCCTGTCCCTTCGGCGGCTTGGTGCCGAAGAGCGTCCGTCCGGACGTCTGCAGGTCCGGGCGACGGTAGAAGAAGGTCTCGTCGACGAGGAAGAACTCCTGCTCGGCGCCGCAGGTGGGCTTCACGGCCTTGGGCGGGGAGCCGAAGAGGCGAAGCGCCCGCCGGCACTGCTCGTCGATGGCGTTCATGGACCGAAGCAGCGGCGTCTTCTTGTCCAGCGCGTCACCGGCCCAGGAGGCGAAGGCGGTGGGGATGCACAGGTACGCGCCTCCCGGACCTTCGATGATGAAGGCCGGGGACGTGGGGTCCCACGCAGTGTAGCCGCGGGCCTCGAAGGTCTGGCGGAGACCACCCGACGGGAACGATGACGCGTCGGGCTCGCCCTGCACGAGTTCCTTGCCGCGGAACTCGGTGATGGCCCGGCCGTCTCCCGTGGGCTTGAGGAAGGAGTCGTGCTTCTCCGCCGTCGAGCCCGTCAGGGGCTGGAACCAGTGGGAGAAGTGGGTGGCTCCCTTCTCGAGCGCCCACTCCTTCATGGCCGAGGCCACCGAGTCGGCCACCGAGCTGTCCAACTCCGTGCCGTTCTCGATGGTGGACAGCAGGGCCTCGAACTGCTCGGTGGGCAGACGCGACTTCATCTCGTGGAGGCCGAAGAGGTTCTCTCCGAAGACCTCCTGGAGATTGGTGCGGTGGCGCTTGTCGCCCGTCGGCGTCGAATCGTACTTCGCGGCGGCGAGGGTGTCGAAGCGGGGAATGACTCGGCTCATGGATTCTCCGTGGGGTTGGAAAGCTCAGCGACGAAGCTGACGCGCCGGAGGCGTCACCTCAACCCCTGGCAGTCCCAAATTAGACTAAATTAGATTACGCTAATCATTATAGATTTGTTGTATTTTCAGCCCACAGGGTATGAGCTTCCTGGGAAGATCGAAGGAACTCGGCGCTCTCCGAGGCGTCCTGGACAGCCGAGCCCCCTCGGTGACGCTCGTCTCCGGCATGCGCGGGAGCGGCAAGAGCACCCTGGTTCGCAGGGTCGTGCGTGACTATCCCCACGTCGTTCACGTGTGCGAACCATGGCCCGAGCCGGCGCAGCGGTCCGGGCTGGCCCGTCGCCTGAATGGAGCGCCTGCCGCGGCATCCGACTCGGAGCCGGTCCCCCGCGACGCCGGCTGGTCCGACCTCTTCGACGCGGTCCTTCACCGCGCCGACCAGGCCGAGCGTCCTTTCGTCCTGGTTCTCGACGATGTGCATCGGCTGTCCGAGTCCCGGGCGCGATTCCTCACTCCCCTCGTGGATGTCCTCGCCCGAGCCGCGGAGGGCGAGGTGGCCCTGCACGCGGTGCTGGTCGGACCGGGCGATATGGCGGCGAAGGTCGAAGCGGCCCTGGACGATGAGGGTCCCGTCTTCTCGGAGATCCGCGTGCCTCCCCTCTCCTTCCGTTCAGCATCGTCCCGGCTCCCGGGCCGGAGCGCCGACGGGCGCCTCCGGGCGTACGGCGTCTTCGGGGGAATCCCGTCGGTGCTCCAGCACCTCGACCCCGATGTCGGCGTCGGCACCAACGTGCGTCGGCTTCTCCTGGCCGACGACGGTCCGCTGTCCGACGCAGGCGGGCTCTGGCTCGAGCGCGATCTCCAGACGCCGGCCCGCTACTACGCCATCCTCTCGACCCTCGCCCGGGGGGAAGCCGATTGGGGAACGGTCCACGAGGGCGTCCCCGACCTGACGAGGAGCGGCCAGGTGGCACCCTACCTCAACAAGCTCATCGACCTGGGTCTCGTGGAGACTCGCCGCTCGGTGGATGCGTCCCCGGGCGGTCGAGCGCGGCGGTACGCCATCACCGATCCCTTCTTCTCCTTCTGGTTCCGCTTCATACTTCCCCTCCGACTCCACCCGCCCCCCGCCCCTGGCCACGACGGCGAGGGGGATTCCTACGCCCGCGAGATCCGCCCCCGCCTCGATGCCCACCTCGAATCCATCCTCCCCGCCGTGTGCCGCCAGCATATGAAGCGCGACGCGCTGGAGACCTTGGGTGCGGTGGCCCGCGAGGGCGGCAGCCTGTGGGGTCCGGACTACGACCTTCCGGTGGCCGGCATCCTCACCAACGGCGCGGCCTACTTCGGCGCGTGCGATTGGCTCCCGGCCCGGGAAGGACGAGCGCCGCCGCTGCGTCGCATCGAGCAGGGGATGCGCGCGTCGCGCTACGGCTTCGGCCGTGAGCGGCGGCTCCGCGTCGTCTTCACCGGTCGTCCCCCGTCCGTCGAGTCGGTGCGAGACGTGGCGCGGGATCCCGACGCCCGACTCGTCGACGCCGAAGCGTTGATGGGATGAGCCGCCGCTCGCACGGAGTGAACCCGTGATCCTCTACCTGTTGGACCTCCTGGGCGTGGCCGTCTTCGCCGCCAGCGGAGCGCTGGCCGCCGGTCGGAAGAGCCTGGACCTCCTGGGCGTCGTGGTCCTGGCCGCGGTGACCGCCATCGGCGGCGGCACGACCCGGGACGTTCTCCTCGACCGCCACCCGGTGTTCTGGATCGACGACCCCACCTACCTGGTGGTCATCGTGGCAGCGGCGCTCCTCACCATCGTGTGGACCCGATACCGTCACCCACCCGACGAGAGCCTGGCGGTGGCCGACGCGTTGGGGCTGGCGTTCTTCACCATCGGGGGCGCTCAGATCGCCGAAGAGGCGGGGCTGTCGGCCATCATCATCGTCCTCATGGGCACCATGACGGGCTCGGCCGGCGGCGTCATCCGCGACGTCCTCTCGGCCGAGATCCCGCTCATCTTCCGACGGGGCCAGCTGTACGCGTCGACTGCCATCGGCGGCGCCTCGGTCTACCTCCTGCTCCTGGGCGCCGGCCTCGACCGGACCGCCGCGGCCCTGGTGGGCATGGCCACCATCGTAGGGCTACGGCTGGCGTCGGTCCTCTTCGGGCTCCGCCTGCCGGTCTTCGAGTTGAAGGGGCCCGAGTAGCGGGCCCCTGCCGCGTCGGAGCCTAGACGTCCAGGTTCTTCACGTACTTGGCGTTCTTCTCGATGAACTCGCGCCGCGGCTCCACGTCGTCGCCCATGAGCCGGTCGAAGAGGTTCGACGCGATGGCGGCGTCCTCGATCTCCACCCGGAGGATGGTCCGGGTGTCGGGATCCATGGTCGTCTTCCAGAGCTGGTCGGGGTTCATCTCACCGAGACCCTTGTAGCGCTGGATGGCGATGCCCTTTCCACCTTCGCCGGGCGTGCCGCCGAGTCGCTTCACGTACTCCTCACGCTCGCTCTCGTTGTAGGCGTAGAACTCGGTCTTTCCCTTCCGGATGCGGTACAGGGGAGGCTGGGCGATGTAGACGTAGCCCGCCTCGATGAGCTCCCGCATCTGACGGAAGAAGAAGGTGAGGAGGAGCGTGCGGATGTGGGCGCCGTCCACGTCGGCATCGGTCATGATGACGATCTTGTGGTAGCGCGTCTTGTCGAGCTCGAATTCGTCGCGGATGCCGGCGCCGATGGCCGTGATCATGGCGCCGATCTCGTCGTTGGACAGGATCTTGTCGATGCGCGCCCGTTCGACGTTGAGGATCTTTCCCTTGAGGGGAAGGATGGCCTGGTAGCCGCGGTCGCGGCCCTGCTTCGCGCTGCCGCCGGCGGAGTCACCCTCCACCAGGTACAGCTCGCACTGGGCGGGATCGGAGATGGAGCAGTCGGCCAGCTTCCCCGGTAGGACGCCCCCTTCGAGGGCGCTCTTCTTCCGGGCCAGATCCCGGGCCTTCCGGGCCGCGTCGCGTGCGCGGGCTGCCTGAAGGGCCTTCTCGATGATGGCCTTTCCGGCCTTGGGGTTCTCGTCGAGGAAGATGGACAGGTACTCGTTGACCGCCGTCTCCACCGCGCCGCGGACTTCGCTGTTTCCGAGCTTCGTCGTGGTCTGACCCTCGAGCTGGCGTTCCATGACC
>CALJKZ010000606.1 GCA_937983085.1 uncultured Gemmatimonadales bacterium | reverse complement strand
CTGTCCGGCCGGGCTGATGGGTAACAAATCAGACCGGGCACATAGGTAACAGTTCAAAAGACTGCATCCTATTCTTGCGGCTGTGGATGACGGAGGGAGCCCGTAGGGCGACCGGAGTTATCCACAGCCGCGTGCGCGTCGGCTCGGTGGTGTTCGCTGCCGCGCGGACGGTAGTGCAAGATTCGGTTGTCGTAGGAATCGACGAGCGCCAAGGGGATCGGCCCGAAGCGAACCAGCCATTTGTCATCGTCAATCTCCTCGATTCCAACGAGTTCCCCCACCAAGGCCTGAGTTACGTAAAGCAGCTGGCCACGCCACTTGATCTCTCCGCTCGTACGAATCTGTCGGCGCTCGACGTACGCCGGGTACTCGATCTCCGGCACCGTAACCGGATACGGCCGTGGCGAGACATCGTAGTGATCGGCCGGACAGTCGTTGCCCAGGGCTTCATGTGGCCGCTCCCAGTTGAAGCTGCGTTGAAATCGATTGAAGCGCCGTTGCTGTGCCCTTCCGTTGGCTGCTGGAGGTCTGGCGGTCTCACGCTTCAGAGTTCGATGCATGCGCTCATGGCGTCCGTTCTGCTGTGGACAGCCGGGCATGATCCGTTCGAGTTCGATGCCGAGTTTGACCCACCAGGCTGACAGCCTGGTCAGGCCCCCTGCACCCCGCGAGGCGAACGGCGCGCCATTGTCGCTGCGGATGGCCACCGGTAGGCCAAACTCCGCAAACACCTTCTCGAACACCGGCTTTACGCACTCCCCGTCGGGCTGGTCGACCCGCTGACACTTCAGCAAGTATCGGCTGTGCACGTCGGTGATGGTCAATGGATCACAGCGTTGCCCGTCTCCGGTCCGAAACCATCCCTTGAAATCTACCGCCCACACCTCGTTGGCAGCCGCAACCTCGCGCAGCTCAATCGCGTCCGGGCGTACACCTCGTCGCCGACGACGGCTCGGTTTCACCAGCCCTCTTCGCTTGAGTATGCCCCCTACTGTACTCGGGGCCGGCCACTGCACGTCGGGGTTGCGCCGCTCCAGATACCCGAGCAGCTTTCTCGGCCCCCAGTTCGCGTGCTTCCTGCGCGTCGCCACCAACGCTTCCTCGATCGTCGCCTCGGTCGCTTCGGCCTGCGTATGCCGCGCTCGTGATCGGTCCTCAAGCTCGGCCACGCCTCCTTGCTGAAAGCGGCCTATCCACTTGTAGCCCGTCTTTCGGCTCACCCCGAAAGCTTCACAAAGCTCGGTCATGCTCCACCGTCGCCCAACCGCAAAGTATTCCTCCACGAATCGTCGTCGCTCTGCTTCCACATGGGTCTCCTTCCACGGCATCCGGCAACCTCCTGTTGCCGATCAGTGTTACCCATGTGCCCGGTTCGATCTGTCACCCATGTGCCCGGTCCGTACCATCGATGACTACCTCCCCCTGCCCCCTCCTTGCCAAGGAGGGGGCAGGGGGAGGTTTCAATAGGTTCGCTTCTGCTGGATTGCTTCAATCCCCCACCCAGCGCACCCGCATCACCCGGGCGTTGGTGAAGGGATCGCCGGCCGGGTCGGTATCGTAAAGCGTCGTGAAGTACAGACCGTCGGGCCCGAAGGCGACGCCGATGACCGTCGCCTTCGCCGAGCCCGCGTAGCGGAGGAAGTCCTCCGGGCCCGCGCGTAGCGCGCCGGCGGCGTCGACCTCGAACCGTAGAATGCGCTTGCCCGTCTTGCTGGCCCCGGTGGTGAAGTCCTGGCCCGCGGCGGCGACGAAGGCCCAATCGCGCCAGCGATCCGGAAACGCGTTCGTCTGCATCACGTCGATGCCCACCGGCGCAATCGCCGGCGACCAGGTGAACAGCGCATGCGTACGCATGCTGCGGTCGCTGCCGTCGTAGCCCATGTCCCATCCGGGCTCGGGCGCGTACACCCGGTCGCGCGAGGGGCCGTTCTCGCTGCAGAGCAGGCGGCCATCGCTGCGCCGCAACGCCATGCCGAAGGTGTTGCGCACGCCCGGGTTGAGCACGTAGCTGCGTGGTGACGTCGGAGCGTCGGGGTCGAAGAATGGGTTGTCGGCCGGGGCGCTGCCGTCGAGATGTAAGCGCAGCAGCTTGCCGAGAAACGTGTCCATGTCGCGCGCCGCGAACGGGTCGAATCCGTCGCCCACGGATACGATCAACGTGCCGTCGGGCGCGACCTCGATGTCCTGGATCTGGTGGCTCTCGTGACTGACGTCGTCGGGCATGTCGAGCACGACCTCGACCGTTGCCGCCGTTCGCCCGCCGTCTTCCGAACGCAGCCGCACGATTTGGTTGTGCAGCCACTGGCTCGTCGACGGCGACGTGTCGTCGCCGAGGAGCTCGGGTGCGACGGGCTCGCCGTTCCAGCGGATGTCCTCGAAGCGGGCGCGGCCGACGAGGTTGAAGAAGTTGCGTGCGTTGATGCCGACGCGGCTCGGCGCGAACGGCAGGTCGCTGGTCGAGTAGAACTCCTCCCACGCGTCCGCCTCGTGGCGGCGGTACGACGCCGACAGACTCGGGCCGTCGCCTTCGATGCGCAACCATCCGGCGGTTCCCCCGGAGACCGTGACTTCGGCGTCCTTCGTCACCGAGCTTGCGACGAGGCTCTCGACGCGATGGCGATTGCTCTCGAAGCTGACGAACACGGCGTTGTCGACGTCGGCGTAGGCGACCAGCCCGAAGGAGGTTCCCGCGATCCAACGCTCGCGCCCGGCGATGAACGGGTAGCGTACTCGGGCGCTGAAGCTCCACGGGCCTTCCTCGGGAAGCTCGAGGTAGCGCACGACCTTGGTCTCACGCGCCCCCGACGACCATGCTGCGCGGCTCGGCAGGAACACCTCCCAGCCCGCCGGGTCGGTCCGCGCCGACCAGGCGATCGGTGGCGCGGGGGCCAGGTAGGTACGAGTCACGAAGAGATCACCGGTGCGTGGCTCGACCGTCATGCCGCCGAGCCCTACCTGACCGGCGTTGCCCGACGGGGCCGGGCTCGTGAAGTCGATCAGCTCGTCGGCGTAGAGCCAACGATCGCCGTTGCGGCCCACGGCCCAGATGCGGCCCTTCAGCTCCATGACGAAGTACGCGGGCAGATCGTCGGTGGCGGGAGCCACCGGTGCGAAGACGATCTGCGTGGGGAAGACGAACCCAGCTTGTGCTT
>CALJKZ010000605.1 GCA_937983085.1 uncultured Gemmatimonadales bacterium | reverse complement strand
CGTGTGGTTCATCTACTCGGGCTCCTTCGCCGACTTCCATCTCGCCATCCCCCTCTTCTCGACGACGGTACCGCTGGCGAACCTCGGCTGGGGCCTGGTGGAGCTTCCACTCATGACGATGCTCGGCGCGTCGCTGTATCGGGAAGAGCCTGGATCGACGCCCGCCACAGCTTGACCCTCCCACGGCCACATCGCGTGACGGTCGGGTCTTGTCACGTCGCTCGTTACCAACAATGTTAGTGTGTGGTTCTAACATTGTTAGTTCTCCTCTGCGGGAGGGACCGACGTGGGTAAGCATGGCTTGGGTGAGTTCGAGCATCAGACGATGCTCGCTCTGCTGCGGCTGAAGGAAGAGGCGTACACCGCGCCCATCGCTGAAGAGCTCGAGACGCGTACGGGCCGGCGCACGACGACGGCGGCGGTCTACATCGTGCTTCGGCGCCTGGAGGACAAAGGGCTGGTGCAGTCGGTCCTACAGGATCCTGGTGAGGACGGCGGCCGGGACCGCCGATACTTCCAGGTCACCGAGCTGGGCATCGACCAGCTAAGGCAGGCCCGCCAGGCGTATACGTCGCTTTGGGAGGGTCTGGACAAGGTGCTGGCGAAGGGCTGATGGCCGACCCGAAGCGCCCGCCCGCCTCGTGGCGATGGCTCCTGCGCCGCGTTCTGCCAGGCCGGGATCGCGACGGGCTGATGGACGAGCTCGATCAGATGTTCGAGCGCATGGCTCAGGAGCAGGGCCCCGGCTCCGCTCGCCGGTGGTACCGGGAAGAAGTGATGGCATTCGTCATGCTCGCGCCCCGCGGGGGGCTCCGGGCGGTGTCTACTGACTGGGGAGGAAGGGCCATGGAGGGAGTGCGTGGGATTCGGATGGTGCTGCGGAGTCTGACGCGCGCGCCGGGCTTCACCGCGCTGGCCACGCTCACCTTGGCTCTCGGCATCGGGGCGAGTGCCGTCGTCTTCGCCATCGCCGATCGCGCGCTGCTCAGGCCGCTTCCCTACCCGGAGGCTCATCGATTGGTATCTGTGCTCGACGGATGGGGCACGTCCCTCGGCTCCCTGGAGATCCTTCAGCGCGAGATGACCAGCGTCGAGACGATCGGTGGTGCCTGGGACGCGGTGGGCTCGACGCTGCAGCCTGACGTGGGGCCGGCGCGGCGGGTTTCCGTGGCACACGTTTCGCCGGAGTACCTGTCGGCCTTGGGCCTCCAGCCCCGACTCGGGCGGCTTTTTCGCCCGGATGAGTCCGAACCGGGCCGGGGTCAGGTCGCCCGCCGTTGAGCGGATTTCGTCGCCAGCGGGTACGGAGCCGACTCCGAAGTCCTCGGTAGCACCATCGCCCTGGAGGGGGAGCGCTTCGAGATCGTGGGCGTGTTGCCGCCAGGATTCGATCTTCCGTCGGACCGTAACGACCTCTGGATCCCCGCAACGATGGACGGCTCCGAAGCCAACGTCGGTCTTCACTGGGGGCTCGGCGCCTATTCGATCATCGCGAGGATGCGCCCAGGCGCGACCCCCGAGGAAGTAAGGGTGGAGACGGTCTCCCTCGCCGAGCTCACGCGGCTGGCCAACCCGCTCTGGACGCCGCCGGCCGGGTTCTGGGACGACGGCGTCGTCACCCCCCTTCGAAACGCACGCGGACAGGCAGCGCGGACTTCCCTCCTGCTCCTCCTGGGGGCCGTGGGCGTCGTCCTGCTGGTCGTCTGCGCCAACGTGGCCAATCTCCTGCTCTCGCGAGGCCTCGCCCGTCGCCGTGATCTCGCGGTGCGCAAGGCGCTTGGTGCCGGCGGCACCCGCCTCGCTACTGGGCAGTTGGCGGAGATCGGCGTACTCGGCCTGGCCGGCTCGGTCCTGGGCCTTGCCCTCGCCGTCGCCGGCCTCGAGCTCCTGCGGCCGTTGCTTCCGGTGGAGGTGCCAGGGGCGTCTCACGTCGCCATCGACGTGCGCGTGGTCGGGTTCACTGCCGCGGTGGCCGTCCTTGTTTCTACCCTCGCGGGCCTCGCTCCGGCGCTCCGGGTGGGACGGCACGCTCCCGCCACGCACCTTCGTGAGTCCGGCCGGGCCCGGTCG
>CALJKZ010000604.1 GCA_937983085.1 uncultured Gemmatimonadales bacterium | reverse complement strand
GTCTTCGCCCCGGCCCCACTCGTAGCCATCGCGCCACGGCACCCTCAACGCCACGGGTTCGGCGGGCACGAGGGTACCCGGCTTGGGGTCGCCCAACGAGTCGAACGCGTAGATGCCCCCCAACTCGGCGGTGGGGCGCTCGCGTTCGCTCCACCGACACACGCAGACGATAATCTTCGTGCCCAGCACCGCCGCACCCGACGGCATTCGGGGCGGCCTGCAGTAGGGCTCGATGCGGCCGTCACTCCAACGGATCCGCCACACCTGCCCGTCCATCTGCATGGAAAAGCCGTACAGCCCGCCCACGATCACCTCGTCCTGCCCTCCCACGTGGCCTCCGGGCGGCGACGCCACACCACCCCGCGGGCTCCCCAGTCCTCGGTAACGTCGCTGCACGCACATCCCGATGCGATCCACCGGATCCGTGACCCGCGCGATCTCCGGTGGGATGGGACCCATGGCGTAGGAGTAGATCCCGGCGTCCTCAGGTCGCTCCACTTCGGGTGCATGGGCCCCCGTCCAGTTTCGGTACCTGCGCCGGCCTTTCCCTCGGGCCGCACGCAGAATCCTCCGGTCAAAGCCCTGAAGGATGAGGTGCCAGACCGCCTCCCTGCGTCCCTCCTCCGGAACCCGATTCAGCCGACGGAGAATCGCGTGCACCCGGTCGTCGCCCAGACGCTCGCCCAGAATAGGGCGGGAGACCAAACCCTCGGTGAGAATCACCCCGACGTCGTCCACAGCCTCGTGGACCCGGGCCAGAACGGCGTTCACAGGCGTCGCCCCGTCGGCGGAACCACGATGGGCGGCTCCAGAAGGTGGGCGACGAGGGAGTCCTCCACGGGGACCATGACCGGCGGCAGTTCTGGAGAGCCCGGCGAGCGATCAGTCGAGGTCCAACGCCGACGCCACCGCCTCGGCACGCGCTCGATCCCGATGGGATAGATCCGGAGCACGCCCTCCTCGTCGATATGGCACCGCAGGAAGCTCTTGAAGTCGGGGATGGATTGGCACGAGAAGACCTCGTTGCTGTTCCACCCCCACAGCCGGTTCACCAGCCAGAGGCCCACGCCGGTGAGCGCCCCGGCGAGGAAGCCACCGACGAGGACGTAGAGGAGCAGGGCGAGCAGGAGGTGGAGGTCGAGTCGAAGGAGGTAGAACAGGCCCGCATAGAAGGCGAATGCCGCGATGGCCATCCAGACCACCCCGACCAGCCACTTGGTCCACCGGCGCCCCCTGGGGTTCGAGCCGAGGAAGAAGGCCATGAACGTGATCATGGTCAGGGCCGGGAGAATCGCCGCAGCCGGCGCGAGGAAGACCAGCTCCCGGAGGTAGGCGCCCAGGGGACGGAGAGACGCGAACACGCCCCCGTTGAAATCGCGAATCAGACCCAGGTAGCCGCCACCACCCAACGCCAGCAGGCTCGCCCAGTGGACGATGCCCGTAATGGCGAGGAGGTGTAGGCCGAACGCCAAGCAGTAGGGGAGGTTGTGGCCCAGAATGGGGAATCGAAGGGCACCCCGGGCGAGACTGCGGGACAGCGTAGGATCGGGGTAGCCGGGTCCAGCGAACGTGTACCGATTGCGGTCGCGATTCGCAGCGTCGGGTGGATCCGGCCTCCGATCCTTTGAGTTCCTCGTGCCCCCGGTCATCGTCCGCTCCCATAGGGAGACGGACAGCGGAAGGTCATGGGTGCCGCGAGTGTACGCTCCACCTCCTCCGCAGATGATGCGGTGTCGGACGGACTCGCCGATGCCGCGTCCCTCGGAGTCGTCCTCCCGGGGCTCCTTCTCGTAGCGGGCGTAGAAATGGAGATCGCCGGAGAGAACCACGGGCAGCTCGTGCGGCTTCGCGTGTCCGTCCGGCCACCGAGCGATCTCCTCCTCGAAGTACCGGATGTTTCGTCGGGCCTCACCCCAGGGCTCGAGCCAGGATGGGGTGGGTGTGCAGAGAATGACCTTGCTCCCCTCCTCGGCCCGCATGGACAGTGAGCGGAAATAGGCGCGTTGGTTGTGGTCCGTGCGGTGGTTGAGGTGGCTGTCGGTGCCCCACAGCATCCAATCGTGAGGCAACCGCACGGCGAAGTAGCTACGACGCTGGACCGTGTCCCAGCCTCCGATGCGGCGTCCGTCGCAGAAGACCCCGAGAAAGGCGTTCAGGCCGTCATACCAGTCGTGGTTTCCAGGGATCGCAACCATCGCCGCCAGCGCCCTGCCCTTGCCCTCGGGCTCACTCCGCCCGCCCTCCGAATCCCGGCCCGGGAGCGCCCAGCGAAACGGCACCTGGAAGCGGTCCCGGTACTCATCGCGCGACGGCCATGGGTACACCATGTCGCCACCGAGAACCAAGAGTCGCCCCCGAGGCAAAGGCTCGTCGAGACCGCTCACGTCCAACTGCCTTCGTCCCAGGAGATTCGCCACCGAGTACGTCGAATCGAAGCCCTCGCCGGTGTCGGCCACGTAGTCGAACCAGATCCCCTCTTTCTCGTCGCTGAAGTCGATGACGTCGTGGGTCGGATCCGGGCGTCCGTCGTAGTCCGACCACCATCCCTCGGCGGCCGCGAGCTCCCGGAAGGCCCGCTCGACGCTGTGCGCGCCCGCGGGCTCGCCGGTCATGGCGAGCCGCGAGTCGGAGTACGTCGTGACGACGTTGGCCAGCAAGACCCGAACGGCCGTCCTCGCCATCTCCACCGGATGGAACCACGGCACCATGTCCCGGGGTTGGAACTCCTCCTCCCCGTGGATGATGTCGGTGCGCCGACGAAGACGCCGCCTCGACGCGGCCTTCTTCGATCCGAAGGACTGATGGTACTCCATGAGCGCGGGCCGCTACGCCTCGGGTGGATAGCTCGGGGGGAAGAACGCCCGACCCGCTACCCAGATGGCCATGACCAGCAGGAGTCCCGTCACCACCGGATGCAACGCGGAGCATTCGATGTGTCCGAGGAGCACTTCCCAAAGCTGGGTAGCGAACCCGGCTCCCGGTGTGGCTCGGCACTCCACCGGCGCGACCCAGGCGAAGCCTCGCCCGGACAGCCACGTGACCAGCATGAAGAGCCACCAGCACACGAGGGTCACCACGACCATCCCAATGCCCTTGGTCAACCTGCCGAGCAAGGAGCCGCTGTCCTTGTTCTGTCCCATGAAGCCTCCATTCAGACGGAAAGGGGGGACGAGACGCTCCAGGAAGGCACCGAGTCGTCCACACCGGCGAGTTTTCGGGCCACGCGGTCTCCTCGCTGGAGTTCCTCGAGAATCTCCGGGAAGGTGCCCGTCCAGCAGTCGCGGCCGATGAAGCAGTCCATATGTCCGTATCGATCCCGGGTGGCCCGGTCCTCCCCCACCTTGGTTCCACTCAGCACGACTTTGTGGAACAAGCCGTTGTCGGAGTCCCCGGTGGCGTCCCACTCGAGGTCACGCCCGGGGGAGGGTCCTACCTCGCGCCGGGCGGCTCGGACGAGCCAGCTGTGGCTCCGCTCGAGACCACCGGGGCGGAAGATGGGGTTTGCCTCTCCCTGCAGGAGCGAAACCGGCAGCCGCATACGGGCCGCTCCCTGCGACGTGATGTAGATATCGTCACCGTCCGCCGAGATGAGCCGCCCGGCGAGGATCAGTTGGGACAGATGTTCGAACGTGGTCTTGTTGGCCTCGTTGAACATCTCGTGCATGGCGTCATGGGTCCGCGCGTTGAGCTGCTCGTGACGATTGACGGAGCCGTACAGGAACTGGATCCGCCGACAGACCGGATTCCGACACCGCTCCCAGGGAAGCAGTCGCAGAGGGACGTCGACCATCCTGTTCATCCATCCCGCGCGCAGGTCGAAATCCGGGTTGTACGTAGGCCAACCACCGACCGCGTGCAGGAGGGTGGCGAGACGGAGTCGAGCCTTGATCCGGTTCGTAGGCGGTTGGTCGATGTGCGTCAGGGACTGCGAGCAGATCACCGAACGGACTGCACGATCCAGGTGGCCGCCGAGCAGCGACATGAGCAGCGACATGGACCCGACGCAGTGGCCGAGGATCTGCACGCTCCGGGTGGGGTCCGAACCACCGTCCTCCGCTCGTCGGATGCGCATGACGGTCTCCACGGCGGCGGGCCAGTCGTACGCGGCGATGTCGTCGAGGGTGAACTGCGTCCCAGCGGCTGCGGACAGTTCGCTCGCCCGGTAGTCGAAGAGCCACACGTCATAGCCTCGCCGAACGAGGAAGTCGGTGAAGCTGCGGCGGTCGCTAGGACTGATGTCGTTCGTCGGAATGGTGAACGCGATGGTCGAAGTCCCGAAGCCCGGCGCCAGAATCACCGGCCCCCGCCTCCCGCCGTCGTGTCGATGGCGCGTCAGGGTGACGACCGCTCCGTCGGCCGTCTGGACCGACACCGTCCCGTTGTCCGACCCGAGGAGCCGTACGCCGGGCCGGTCGATCGTCTCGAGGTCACCGACATCGTCGGGTACGTCCTTGGCCGACTCGCGAAGCGCCGGCATGCCGTCGTACGGATCGTATGGGTTCGCTACGTCGGGAGGCCGCAATATCCATCCGTAGTGGCGGATGAGCGTCCGCGCGAAGAATGACGTGAATCGCAAGGGCCCGACGATGCGCTCCCGCAGGGATGTGGAGCGCGTCACCCGGATGCTCCGAAGCAGGTGCCATACATCCCGGAGACCGATGGTCACCGTGCCGTTAGCCAACGGCTCGTCGCTTTCGGCGGGATCGTAGAGATCGAACCGCATGCGGGTCGTATCCCGCCAGATATCCAGCAGGCCGCGGTCGTCGTGAATCGTTTTCCGGCCGGAAAAGCGGTAGACCGGTCCATCTCCCGCCGCATCGGGAAGCCGCATCTCCAACTCGTACCGCATCTTCACCGTTTCGACCCGCCGCGGATCCGGATCGAACAACTGGAACGTGCCCACGACCGTGATCGGGGCATCGCCGCACATGCACGGCCAGCGCGCGGTGCCATACGCCGACGCCCGGTACCGACCGTCCTTGCACATCCGCCACAGATCGGCGCCCTCGATGGTGAGGACCAACTCGAGGCCCCCCCCCTTCAGAACCCACGGGGCTCGATCGACGGGACGACTCCACCCCTTCATGTGCTCGGAGAACCTGAGTCCCGGCGGGGCGCAC
>CALJKZ010000603.1 GCA_937983085.1 uncultured Gemmatimonadales bacterium | reverse complement strand
CCCGTTCTCACGAGCGAAGGTGTACTTCAGGGCCAGGCTTTCGGGATCCTCCGCCCACCCCTGGACGAGTCCATCACCCGAGGCGTAGACGTAGTATGGTGCGCCGCTCGGCGGGTCTCTGCGGAACCCATGCCGCTCCGCCTGCTCTCGCGCCCGCGGTCGCTCAGGGAAGACGTCGCCCGGTGCATCATAGGGAATCGTCACACCCGGCCCGCGCGTAGCCGAACCCGGCTCTTCACTGACGACGGGCCACTCGTACCCGTAGAGGGGGACGCTCATGACGATCTTGTCCCTCGGCACTCCGAACCTGTCGAAGCGCTCGACTACCGTCTCCCAGTTGAGACGTCCCCACCCTCGGAGGGCAGCTACGGGTCCGGCGTTCTCGCTTCCCGCGCTGTGATAGTCGTACCCCTGCACCACGATGAAGTCGGCGATCTGCCCCAGGGCCCGTTCGTTGTACACGTCGTCATCGTCGAATGCGAGGACGAAGACGGAGAGGGAGCGGCCGGGGTGGAGCCGGCGCATGGCCTCGGCGAGTCGACTGACGAAGGCGGTGTAGCCGTCCCGGGCGTCCAGGCTTACCGGCTGGAAGACCTCGACGTCGAGATGGATGCCGCCCAACTCGAGACCGCCCGTCGATGCCGAGCCGTCGAGCAGACTCAGAACCCGGTCGACAGCGACGCCCACGCGGGCCGCATCCGTGAAGAGCGACTCGAACGCCTCGGGCTCGTGCATGGAGAGCGTAGGCACCATCTGGACTCCCGCGTCCGATGCGGTTCGCGCCATGGGGGCCCAACGCTCCGGCCACCCGTGGGCATCCATGATCTCACCGTCGGCGCCGATCTCGAGCTCGAAGAAGTAGAGCTCGTCGAGGGTGCCCCACGGATAGTCCCTCCACGCGTCCCCGGTCCAGTACGCGTGATAGCCGGCAACGAACGGCCGATCCAGCGTCGTGGGCATGACAACCGAGGGAGCGGGCCCGGACGCGCAGCCCGCGCCGAAGAGAACGCCCAGGGTGAGGAGCGATCTACCCTGCATCCGTCGTCCCGCTGTCGGTCTCGTCGTTGCCCTGTGTCACGAAGGAGATCCTCCTTACCTCCCCATGCCCCATCGTCCCCAGGGACACGCGCATTCCCCACTCTGCCTCGATGAAGTCCACCGACGATCCGTCCACGAGGGGGAGGGAGCCGTCGGGCAACGCCGGCGCCACCACGTCGACCCAGAGGTCGGAGATCGCGGTAGCGACGTTGCTGCCATCATCGCTCTGTCCTTCCGGGTCCAGGTCGGACCACGTTACCAGCAGATCTTCGTCGAGGGCCCGCCGAAGGCCATCTGCGGCAAGGATGGCTGTCATGGCCGCCGCGTCGCCAGACTCGGTGGATTCCCACGCCAGTTGCAACCAGGACCGCTTGAGCCACCAGTCAGCGACCTCCCCACCCTCTGCCAACCACCACTCTCCCTGAGCCCGCACCGAGTCGGCCACCGTGCGGATGGCCTCGAGGCGCGGGCCGGGGGCGATGATCTGCGTATGACCGGCCACCACGGCCAGGCCACCGATGGCCCGCATCTTCCGGGCGCCGGAAACGAACGCGTCGGCGAGGCGCTGGGACCGTATCGTGACGTCTCGGACGATGACGGTGTAGTCGTCCTTCAGCAGCCGCGGGAGCAGGACCACGGGCCCGGATTCGGTCTCGTGGATCTCCGGGGATGCGGAGCGGGCTTCATTGCTCGCGAGAACGTAACGTCCCCCGACGCGGCGCCATGCCTCCAACGTCACGGCATCGACGGCTTCCTCCGGGGGCCTCAGCCCGGCCGGTCCCTCACCAGTCCAGCGCTCGACGTCGTTCCAGCTTCGACGCAATCGGATGGTCTGATCCTGTCGGGTAAGGCCGACAAGAGGCGTGTGGTCGACGGTCCGGGCCCCCACCTCTCCCACCGAATGGAGGGCGTCGGCCAGCACCTCGTCGTCCTGGACCAGCCCCGACACCACGTATAAGCTGATGGGGAGCCCCTCGAGCTCGAACATTGCGGCGGCATCCCGCGCGTTCACCGATGCGTCCTGTCCCTCGACATCCATGGCGAAGACGAGCGCCGTGCGGGCGGCCCCTGGCCACTGCGCCGGGGCAGCGTGCGACACACCGGCACCCCACCGGATGCCGTTCTCGAGGACACGCACCAGCTTCGCGCTGTCGGCCGGCGTCGCCCCCTGATCGGCGCGCACACCGAACCACGTCACCCGGCCACCTTGGGGGGTCCTCGTCGTCGACACGGCGACATCGGCACCCACGCCCTCAGGGTCCGGCGCAGGGTTCAAGGCCCAATCCGACCAGTAGATCCGCGGACCCTGCATCCGCAGCGCGATGGCGGGATCAGGGCGCAGCTCCACGCGGGTCCCGGCATCGATACCCGGCGACGTGGGCAGCCCTCCGGGCACGGTGAAGAAGAGGGCCGGTCGGTTGACAAGCTCCCGAATCGCCTCGGCGCCCGTAACGTCGGTGAGAACCTGCCAGCCACGCCACTCGCACGATCCGTCGCGGACTCCGAGAGCCCAGTTGCTCACGATGCTTCCGCCGCGTGCGAGGTGCCTGCTGATGGCGGCGAGCTCCTCCGACGAAATGCAGGGCGCCTCGGGGAGGACAAGCAACTCGTCGGGGGCCACACCCCGGATCCCCGCCGCGTCGGAAACGGAACGAACGTCACCGCCGACGGCTTCAGTCAACTCCCGCCACCGCCGGAGTTGATTCCCATAGAAGGTGGCATCCTCGAAGTAGCCCTCGTTGCCGGGGGACTCGAAGAGGACGGACGAGAAGCTCGCGGCCGCACCCGCCGACGCCTGGGGGAGGGCGGGTTCAGGAGCTCCGGCGCCCGGTGCCTGCAGCGACGGCGCCAGCTGGCGGATGTCGATGTTTTCCCACAGGGCGATGCCAGCGACCACGATGCCGCCACCGACCAGCCCGAGGGTGAAGATCTCGCCCAGCCACCTCCACGCCGCCTTGGCGCGGGGGACCGGATCACGCCGTGGACGCATGATCCCCCAGGTCGGCTACGTCGCGATCGAGGCGATCGAGGGCGGGACGCGCGTCGCGGCCCTCCAGCGCTTCACCGCCATCACCCCCCATCCCCGGCAGGAACGGAACGAAGTAGCGCAGGGCGTCGGGATCGTCATCCGGGCGTGCGGGCTCGCGAGATAGTCGCAGCTTGTACGCAACATAGGTGACGATGGCGAGAATGATGGTGACGAGGATCGTCACGACTACGATCGATACAAGGATGTCGACGACGTTCACGGCGAACTCGCGATCGAGGGTTGGATGGACGAAAGCTGCAGGCGAAATCCCGTCCGGGTGAGGGCGGTCATGCGCTGGCCTCCGCCCTTTCGAGCTTGCCCCACTCCATGTCCAGTCTGAGGAGCTCCTCCATGGTGGCGAACATCTTTACCACGTCGAGGAAGAGGATGAAGACGAAGCGGTAGATGAGTGCCATGGGGACGAGGCTCAACGACTCCTCCTCCATGGACACGGTGACCAGTGCGGCGACGAGGTCCAGGAGCGTCAGCAGGATCATCCAATAGAGGATGAGCTCACCCGCGCCGAACAGGATGGCCACGATCGCGAAGAAGAGATGGGCGAACACGTTCATCACCGGCCAGACGATGGCCTCGAATCCCAGCTGGATCGTCGAAATCCAGAGAGGAAAATCCGGGAACGGGCGCAAGAAGAGCCCTTTTCGCTTACGGATCGCCTGGAGGATGCCACGCGTCCATCGGTATCGCTGCTGGGTCAGGTCACGCCAAGACTCCGGAGCCTCACTCCACGCGATGGCCTGATCCTCGTACTCGACCCGCCACCCGGCGGCCATCATCTTGAGCGTGAGGTCGGCGTCTTCTGCGAAGGTGTCCGTATCGTATCCTCCGATCTCTTCCAGGGCCTCGCGTCGGAAGAGGCCCACGGGTCCGGGCACGATGTTCACGGCGGCGATGAAACCCTGTGCCCTTCTGGGCATGTTCAGGCCTTCGATGTATTCCAGGGCCTGCAGACGGGTGACGATGCTTCCCCTGTTCTCCACCTTCACGTTCCCGGCGACGGCGCCTACCGCAGGATCGGTGAAATGCCGGGCCGCATTCAGCAGCGTGCGCGGATCGAGGTAGGAGTCGGCGTCCATGCAGAAGACCAACGGGTGCTTGGAGTGGGCGATACCGGCGTTGAGGGCACTCGCCTTACCACCGTTGGGCTTGGTGATGACCCGAAACAGTCCCGCCCCGCGCTGTCCCTCCCACTGTGACGCAATCTCCAGGGTGTCGTCCTTCGACCCGTCGTCGACCACGAGCACCTCGTACTCGGGGTACTCGAGCTGCATGAGGCTCGTGAGGGCGCGCTCCAGCACACGACCCTCGTTGTACGCCGGCACGATGATGGAAACCGCCGGCAGCTCACGGATCTCCCGCACTCCCAGGACGTTTCGCTCAGCGTGTCCGAGATAGGAGAACCAGAGGAGTGAGAAGTATCGGAGGAAGAGGATGACGAGGAAGATGACGAGCGTCACCACCACTGCGCGCACGATGACCACTTGGATGTCCGGGCCCACCAGCACGGCCCATACCACGAAGGCCAGGACGACGCCGACGGTGACGAACACGACACCCAGGGACTGCCAAATGGAGTGGCGGCGGCGACTCATCTCCGGAACCCCGGCCCGAACCAACCGCGGGCGCTGAAGGAGACGTTGAGCCCGTAGTAGCGGTACGAGGAAAACCGACCCTGGCCGTAGAAGAGTTCGACCCTCGTGCGTTACTTGGGGCCGTCACGAAGGAGTCCGAGTCGTCCCGACAGGTCCGGAACGACTTCGCTGCTCCGGCCGCGCTCGTTGATGAACCCGAGGCCCGGATTGGCGCGGGCGACGACGGTCCACCACGTGCTCACCGGCTGAGTGAGCTGGAGGTAGGGACCCACGGACATACTCAGGTTCGGATCCCAGTAGAGGGGGACGGCGGTGACGTCCGGCGCCGCGTCCTTGTATCGGAGAGCCCGACCCGCGAGGCCGAGGGTCACCGACTCCGACAGGGCTCGGCCCAGACTGGCGCCGACCTGGAGACGGAGGTTCCTGTCGGCGCCCGTGATGCC
>CALJKZ010000602.1 GCA_937983085.1 uncultured Gemmatimonadales bacterium | reverse complement strand
GCGGGAAGTGGTCGAGGACGCCCCTGGCCGAGATGCTCGGGTAGAGTCCGAATTCCTGGGCCAGATAGCCCAGGACCTTCCGCACTTCGTCGGGCTGGGCCAGGACGTCCAGGTCACCGAGTCGAATGGAGCCCGAGTCGGGACGCTGAAGCGTGGCGATGGTACGCATGAGCGTGGATTTTCCGGCCCCGTTGGGGCCCAGGAGGCCGAACATGCCGGGCTCGATGGTGAGGGAGACGTCGTCGAGAGCCTGGACTCCGCCGGGATAGGTTTTGGAGAGACCTTCGATGACGAGACGCAACGCACTTCCTCCAACACGAAATCTTTGCCTGTCCGGCGAGTTGCCGGGGGGGCGGGTTACCTACCGCCGTGTCACGGTACCCTCCGGAGGTTCGATGAGCCAGCGAAGCCCGTCCGTCAGGCCTATCGCCGGGGGTGGCGACGATATGATCCAGGCACGGGCGTCCGGGTCGGGTGGGTGCCGCGTCTCTCTGGCCGACGTGGCACGGAAATTCCTTCTGGACCGATGGATGCAGGAGAAACCCGGCTGCCAAGGAAGTGGTAGAACGCTCATGGACCCGAACTCCCACGCCACGAGGCCCAACCGGGCGCGGTGCGCCTTGCTCGTCGTCGTCGCCCTCGGCATCGTCGGGTGTGGCGACAGCCTCACCGGACCGGATCTTTCCGACCCTCGGGTGGCGGACTTCGTCGAGCTCATGAACCTCCACCGTATCGATATCGGCTGTTCCCCCCTGGAATGGCACCAGCCCACCGCCGACGTCGCTCGGGCCCACTCGGCCGACATGATTGACCGAGACTACTTCGCCCACACGAATCCTGACGGCTATTCGCCCTTCGATCGCCTCACCGCCGCCGGAATCGAGTTCGGGATGGCGGCGGAGAACATCGCCTACGGGTACCCCGACGCCGTCTCCGTCCTCCAGGCGTGGCTCGACAGCCCTGGCCACCGGGCGAACATCGAGAACTGCTCCTTGAGACAGCACGGCGTCGGCCTGGTGGACACACACTGGACGCACCTGTTCGCGAACGTGAACTGACTTCGCGCGGGCTTGTCGTCCCCCGTGGCGGCAACGCCCTGAGGGTTCTACCGTAGCGGCTCGAATCGACCCGCCCGAGCCCTGCGACATCATGCCTCACCGCACTTCGCGCTTCGCCCGCTTCGCGTCCGTCCTCGCATCAGCGGTCGCGCTGACCTTCCTCGCCTTCTTGCCGTCCGACACCGCGGCCCAGGAACTCCCCCTGACCTGGCAGGAGGAGCAGAACTTCCGCTCGGGCCCCACGCCCTTCGAGCCCCTCATGGCGTTCTGGTACGAGCTGGACGCCATCAGCCCCATCGTGAACATGCGGCCGCTGACGCACACCCTCCTCGATCGGGAGATGTACACGGTCACCATCGCGGATCCGCCCATCACCAACCCCGAGGACGCGGTGCGGTCGGGCAAGACCATCGTTCTCCTGGCTCCGTCGGTGCACGGAGGAGAAGTCTCGCCCAAGGAGTCGGTCCAGCTCGTGGCCAAGGAGTTGGTGGCCGGCGACCTCAGGGACGTCCTCGACGATGTCATCGTCGTCGTCGTTCCCATCATCAACCCCGATGGGGGCGAGGTGACCCGGCGGACCAACGAGGCCGGCTACGACATGAACCGGGACTATGTGAAGCTGGAGTCCCAGGAGATCCACGGCCTCGTGACGCAGGTCATGAACGAGTGGACGCCGGACATCCACGTCGACGGGCATCACGGCGGGTCACCGCCGTACGTCATCACCTACCAGGGTACGCTGAACCCGGCGGCCGACGACGAGCTTCGGCGGTACCCGTACCAGAGCATCTTTCCCCGAATCCGCCAGGCGGTGGCAGCGGAAGGCTACCGCGCCTTCGACTACTCCGGCGTCCGCATCGGTCGAGCCGAGAAAACACCACGTATACACGGGTCTGACGCACTCCATCGGTATCCTTCTGGAGACGCGCAGCGCGCGAACGCTCTTCCGGGATGGCTCACTGGTGGAGACGCCCGACGACGAGCGGTACTACCACCAGATCCGTGGCGGCTTCCTGGCCACCCGCGAGATCATCCGGGTCGCGGCGGACAATCGGGAAGAGATCCGTGCGCTGACCACGGCGTCACGTATGCGTGCCGTCGAGGCCGGAGCCGAGGGTGGCGACCCCATCGTGCTCGACTACGAGCTGACCAACCGAGGCGACGAGCCTGTCTGGATGCCCGACGAGAACGCCGAGGGCGGCTACTCGCTCCAGA
>CALJKZ010000601.1 GCA_937983085.1 uncultured Gemmatimonadales bacterium | reverse complement strand
CGGTGGTCGGCGTGTCACTAAAAAACAAACGGCGCGACGCCCTCGACTCCTTCCTGCCCGTGGCGGAGGTGAGCCCGCTGGAGCTCATCCGGGCGCGTCGAGGCCGCGATGGCTGAACCCCGGGCGTTCGCGGAGGTCGTCCTCTGGGACCGGACCCTCGGCGGCGTGGTGGAGCTCGACGACGGAGCCATCGTCTTCGAGTACGATCCCGACTTCCGGGCATCGGGCCTGGAGGTGTCGCCCGTGCATCTGCCCCTGACCACCCGAGGGCCGGTGCGCTTCGACGAGCTACGACGCAAGCCGGCATTCCGGGGGCTCCCGGGGCTGTTGGCCGACGCGCTCCCCGACGCCTTCGGCACCACGGTCATCCGCGCGTACTACACCGCGCGGGGAGAAGTCGAGAAGGCCTTCTCGCCGGTCCAGCACCTGCTGTACGTCGGGGACCGGGCCATGGGCGCATTGCGGTTCCAGCCGGCGGAGGAGCTGCCTCAGCGCGCCGCCGAGGCCGAAGCGCTGGAAGTGGCGGCCCTGGTGGCCGATGCCCGGCGCATCATCTCCGGCGACGCGGAGGTGGCCATCCCCGAGCTCTTCCGTATCGGATCGTCGGCGGGCGGCATGCGACCGAAGGCCGTCGTCCTCTTCGATCCCGTGCGCCGGGAGGTACGGTCCGCGTTCGCCCCCCCAGGACCCGACGACGTGCCCGCCATCCTGAAGTTCGACGGCGTCGGGGGTGAATCGAAGGCGTCCCTCGGCGATCCCCAGCCCTTCAACCGCATCGAGGCGGCGTACGCACGGATGGCCCACGACGCCGGCCTCGACGCCGTCACCATCGACGTCCTCGAGAGCGACCAGGGGCACGCCCACCTCATCATCCCCCGCTTCGACCGGACGGCCGACGGGGGCATCCATCAGCACACCTTGGGCGGACTCCTCCACGTGGACTACGACGAGCCGGGCGCCAGCAGTTACGAGGAGTACCTGAGGACCCTGCTCAAGCTCGACATGCCTCCGGCGGCCGTCATCGAAGGCTTCCGGCGCATGGTCTTCAACGTCCTCGCCGTGAATCAGGACGACCACGTGAAGAACCTGTCGCTCCAGATGGACCGTCGGGGAACGTGGTCGCCGACCCCTGCCTACGACCTGACCTTCGCCCGTGGATCGGGGTTCACTTCGGCCCACCAGATGCGGATCAACGGGAAGCGCGCGAACCTGACGCGGACGGATCTTCTGACGGTGGCCGAGACCTTCGGCATCCGCGACGCCAACGGCGTCATCGACGCCATCTCCGAGGTCATCTCCCGCTGGCCCGCCTACGCCGAGGAGCAAGGTGTACCGCCAGACGCGCTCCGTCGTGTGGGAGAGGCCTTGAGCGTGCGCCGGTCCGAGATCGGGTAGTCCGCTAGCCGTCCAACAGCCCCTGGTTCACCAGGAAGCCCAGGATGGTGCCGGCGATCTCCGGCCAGATCCTTCCGCAGTCGTTGTGTCCGCAGTCGATGCGGGTCACGTCGAGACCGTTGCGCTGGGCGGCGATGCGCTCGGCGTGCGCGTAGGGGAGGACCTCGTCGTCGAGTCCGTGCATGAGCAGGACCGGGCCGGCGAAGTCCCGGAGGGCGCGGGCGTTGTCGAAACGGTCACGCACCAGAAAGCCGGGCACGAGCATGGAGCGGGCGACGGCCATGGTGGAGCTGAAGGTGGATTGAAGCACCAGGGCGGCCACCGGTCGATGGCCGGCCAGGTCCGCGGCGGCTCCTCCCCCCATGGAACGGCCGTACGCCACGATGCGGGCGGCATCCACGTCGTCCCTGTCGGCGAGGGTGTCGAAGGCCGCCTGGAAGGTGTCGCGAATGGACGCCCGGCTCGGCTTCCCGTCGGAGAAGCCGTACCCCGGATACTCGACGGCCATGGAGCTCACACCCGCGCGTGCGAGGTCGGCCATCTCGACCGCCCAGTGGTCGATGAGTTCTCCGTTTCCGTGCGCATAGACGATGGCGGGGTGGGGGCCCGGGCCGGGAGCCGGAAAGAGCCACGCTTCCACCCGGCCGGCATCGGTCTCCAGCCAGATCTGTTGCCCTCCGTCGGGGGCCGACGGACCGCTGCGGGGCGGTGAGGTGAACATGCCGGGAAAGGCGATCCACCGCTGGACGAAGAACACCAGCGCGCCGAAACCCACGGCGGAGAGGGCGAGAACGCGAAGGATGGGCAGCAACCGGGCGAGCGACGGCTCCATGGGATTCTCCGGTGGGGTGCCTTCCATCTACGACGAAGCCCCCACCGGAGCAAACCGGCGGGGGCTCTGTCGCGTCACCGAACCCTGTCCGGTGCTCTACTACAGGAGGTGAGCGTCGTCAGGACGCGGCTGCTGCGGCGAGCTCGCCTTCCACCTCGTCTTCGGTAGGCGTCTCGGCTTCGGCCGGGACCTCGGTTTCGAGGGCGGGCTGGAACGCCGGCGTGGCCTTCTGCCACTTCTTCCGGTTGGTGGCCGTGGTGTCGGCCCCGTGGGGAATGGCCGGCTTGATGAAGCGCTTGCCCATGACCTCGAGCTGAGCCAATTCGATCTCGCTCAACTGGGGGTAGCGGTGGGCCATGAAATCCATTGTATCGGCAAGCCATTCGGTCCGATCGTCCATGTGCGCTTCGAGGACTTCGCAGCGAATGACGTGGCTGAAGAGCTCGTCGCGAGCTCGGTCGAGTAGGGTGGTTTTGTGCTTGGAACCCATAGGTCTCCTTGGATGGCGGAAAGGGAGTTCGGGGCCATGCAGGCCCTACGTAAGATCGCGGATGTTGTGAATTTGTAAAGGTTTACGCCGTCGGAGGCCCTTGGGGCACCCCTCGGGCGTCTCCTCAGAACCGTACGCCCGCGGTGATGGAGATGACCACCCAGGTGTACGTCACGTCGGCGGTGAACGGGCCGATCTGGGCGTACACCACGGGCTGGGCGAAGGGGAGGACGGGGGTCATTTCGGCGGCCCACCCCAGTCGCTCGTCGTACCCGTACACGAGCCCGGTCCGGAAGCCCACCATGCCCACCACGGGGCCCGGGTCGGTGCGTGCCCACATCCGTTCGATGCCCACGGAAAGGGCCCGAGGACCGTGGGTCGTCCGGAAGGTGGCGGCATAGAGTCCGCGATAGACGACGGCCAAGGCGCGGTCGTTCTGCCAGCCGTCGTTCTCCCGGTTGAGGTGGGTGGTCCACATTCCCCACACCACGCGGTGCTGGTCGGAGGGCAGCGACCACAGCGTGTACCAGTCGCGCTCACCCTCCTGTGCCTCCGCCGGGTCGACGGGGGCCCCCAGGGCGATGGCGATGGTGGCGAGCCCGAGTAGCAATCGGTTCATGCCCACTGTACCAATCCCCCGCCCGCCTTGGTTCCGGATCCACTCGCAGAATCACGAGGAGAAGCGATGCGCGTCTGGCGACTGAAGAGGACCGGGGGCCCCGAGGCCCTCTCCCTCGAGGATGCGCCCGAGCCCCACCCGGGACCGGGAGAGGTGGTGGTCCGGGTAGCCGCCATCGGCATCAACTACGCGGAGATCCTGTCCCGGAAGGGGCTGTACGGGTGGGCACCTCCACGGCCGTACGTGCCTGGAATGGAGGCGGCGGGGCTAATCGAGGATGTGGGTCAAGGCGTCGACCCCGGTAGGACCGGGGAGCTCGTGCTGTGCGGGATGAAGTACGGCGCGTACGCCGAACGCGTGGTGGTTCCCGCCGCCCGGGCTCTACCGGCCCTCCCCGACTACTCGCCGGAGGAGTGCGCGGCGTACGGGGTGAACTTCCTGACGGCGTGGGTCGCCCTCATGGACATGGCCCGACTTCGACCCGATGACCGTGTGGGGATCACGGCGGCCGCGGGAGGCGTGGGTACCGCGGCGGTCCAGATCGCCCGGGCGCATGGATGTCGGGTCGTCGCCATGGCCGGAAGCGACGCGAAGCTGGAGCGGGCCCGGGCCCTTGGGGCGCACGCCGCGGTGAACTATCGGCTTCCGGACTTCGCCCGACGGCTTCGGGAGGAAGCCCCCGGCGGGCGTCTGGACGTGGTGCTGGAGGTGGTGGGGGGTGAGGTGTTCAGAGGGTGTGTCGCCAACCTCGACACCTTCGGACGGGTGGTGGTGGCCGGCTACGCGCAACTCGACTACACGTGGTGGAACCCCTGGTCGTGGTGGACGGCGTGGAGGGACGCACCGCGCCTGTCGGTCACCGCCGCCGCCCAGGCATCCATCGGACTGCTGGCGACGCATATCGGCTACCTGCTGCCCGACGAGGCGCGGCTTCTCCACGTGTGGGGTCGACTCACCGACTTCACCCTCGAGCACGGTCTGCGACCCGTGGTGGGCCGGACCTTCGCCTTCGAAGAGCTCCCGGAGGCGCATCGCTTCATGGAGTCGCGCCAAAGCGAGGGCAAGCTGGTGGTGCGCCTGGAGTAGGCCGACGACTCGACGCCTCTAGCCCGAGGCCGCGCGGTATCCCTTCCCGCCGAGGAACAGGTCGGTGCTGTCCAGGACATCGCCGGACAGGACGTTGGCCCGTCCCGCGATGCTGTCGTCCCAGGTACGCCGGTGCACGATGTTGTAGCCCCGGGCCATGAAGCCGGTGTGTCGCTTCACCCGGTCCAGGTTGCCCCGGTACCCCTGGGCATCGACGAAGAGGTTGGCGAAGACCCGGTAGCCGCGTCGCGGTGCGCCCCGGGACCCCGGGTAGTCGGCGAAGCAGAGCCGCGACCGAGGACTCCGTCGGGCGTAGTCCAGCTTTCTCGCGCCGTGTCCCGAAAGGCAGATCACCAGTCGCCCACGCAGCTGTCCGAAGGTGGGCCACCCACCGGCCCGGGCCCCCCGGACGAGATCCACCTCCGCGCCCATGACCGCTCCGGGCGTGCAGATGCGGGAGGCGCCGAAGGTGTCGGTGAGGCGTTCGTCGAGGGCGGCAGCGAAGCCGCCGTGCGTGAGGGGAGCGTTCTTGAGATCCAAGTGCAGGGTCACCACCGGGTGGTTGGCGTTGGCGGGCCGGTCGGCCCACGTGCGTACCACGTCGAGGACGTCGATGAAGTCCGGACCGTCGCCGTTCACGCCGTGCTTCACCGTCCACCGGAAGCGATGCGCGTCCTGGACCAGGTCCAGCTCCAGTGCCCGGCACGGTTCGGACAGACCGCCGGTGCCGGAGAGCTGGTGCTCGATCCGCTCCGCCCACGGAAGCGACCGCAGACGGTCGATGGAGTTGTGCGACCCCTTGAAGGCGATCTGGTCGTAGCGGAGGTGATCGACGTCGGTCATCGCGTTGCCCCCTTTTGGCGCGGGTCGTAAGGTGCCACTCGTCACCCGCCAGGAGTTGGACGTGCCCGCACCCCGTCACCGCATCGCCTCGTCCACCCGTCACCACCTCGCCGCGTCCACCCGGTGCCGACGAGCGACCGGCCTCCTCCAACGCGCGCGGTCGACACGTCGTTGCGCGTCAGCTGCGGACGCCCTGCGCGTGTCGCTCGTCGTTGCATGTCTGGCTCTCGTCGCCTGCGTGGACGAGGGTGTCGAGACCGAGGCGGATCCGCGGCCTAACATCCTTCTCCTCGTCGCCGACGACCTGGCGTATGCCGATCTCGGAAGCTACGGCGGCGACATCCACACGCCCAGCATCGACGCCCTGGCCGCTCGGGGCATCCGCTTCTCCCAGTTCCACACCGCACCCATGTGCGCGCCCACTCGGGCCATGCTCCTCAGCGGGAACGACAACCACGTGGCCGGCATGGGATGGCAGGGCGGGGCTCCCCCGGAGCTTGCTCCGTACCCCGGATACGAAAGCCACCTCTCCGATCGCGTCGTGCCGTTCCCCCAGCTGCTCCTCGACGCGGGCTACCACACGTACTCCGTGGGGAAGTGGCACCTCGGCACGGCGGCGGACCACACACCCACCGCCGCGGGATTCGAGCGGTCGTTCCAGCTCCTGGAGGGGGCAGGGGACCACTTCAGCAGCGTCGCCCTGGAGCCACAGGACAGCGTGTCCACCTACTGGGCCGACGGCGACTTCACCACCTGGCCGGAGGGCAGCTACTCCACCGAGGTGTACACCGACCGGCTCATCGGATTCATCGAGGAGGATCGCTCCGACGGGCGCCCCTTCTTCGCCTTCGCCGCGTATACCTCGCCTCATTGGCCGCTTCAGGTCCCCGAGGAGGATCTGGATCTCTACCGGGGCCGGTACTCCATGGGGTACGACCGGCTTCGGGAGATGCGTTTCGAGTCGTTGCAGCTGGCGGGCATCGTGCCCGACGACCACGAGCTTCCCCCGCGGCTGGAGTGGATCACCCCGTGGGATCAGCTCACGGAGGAGCAGCGGCGCGTCGAATCGCGGAAGATGGAGTTGTACGCGGCCATGGTGGAGAACCTCGACCGGCACGTCGGCCGCCTCCTCGGCGCGCTCAACGCCGCGGGAGAGCTCGACAACACGCTCATCTTCTTCCTGTCGGACAACGGCGCGGCGGCCGAGGACTTCTACAACGCCGGCGCGTTCGCTGACTGGCTGCAGCGTCACTACGTCGACGACTTCGAGCTCATGGGTACGCCCCGGTCGTACGTCTCGTACGGGCCCCAGTGGGCCGAGGCCGGGTCGGCGCCGTACCGGGGCCACAAGAGCTACGCCCACGAAGGGGGCATCATCGCCCCCATGATCGTCGCCGGTCCGGGGGTGGTGGGGACGACGGGCGAAGGGACCATGGGCCCCGTGGTCCGTGCTTTCGTGGGCGTCTCCGACATCGCGCCCACCATCCTCGAGGTGGCGGAGGTCGAGTATCCGGGTGCTCGAGGGACACGCGTCACCCGACCCATGAGCGGGACGAGCATGGTGCCCCTTCTGGAGGGCTCCGCCGACCGGATTCATCCACCGGACGAACTCCTGGCCCTCTCCCACCGCATGCACGCCTACGTGCGATTGGGCGATTGGAAGCTGGTGTCCGAGGACCAGTATCAGGGTACGGGCACCTTCCAGCTCTTCGACCTGGCCAACGACCCCGGGGAGACGACGGACCTTTCGGAACGCTTCCCGGAGAAGCGGGCCGAGCTCCTCGACTCGCTGGAGGCGTTCCGCGCCCGGGTCGGGGTCGTCATTCCTTCGGGCGACTGACCCGACCCGAGTCCGGTCGGCGTCGCCGTTCGTCCCCTCGCGAAACCGCCTCCCCCGTCCCGCCGTAGGGGCCGCCATCGACAGCGATCAACCGTGGATGGGGCGGGGGCGATGGACGCGTTTCTCACAGATCTGAAGTACGCCGGGCGCGGACTCCTCCAGAGTCCCGGGGTGACGGGAATCGCCGTCATCGCTCTCGCCCTCGGCATCGGCCTCACCACGATGATGTTCTCCATCGTGTACGGCGCCCTCCACCGTGGTCTGCCCTTCGAGAACGGCGACCGCATCATGCACCTCAGTCGGACCAATCCGAGCGAGGGCATCCAGTCCATGAGTGTCACCATCCACGACTATCGGGACTGGCGGGAGCGCCAACGCTCCTTTGATGGACTGGGCGCCATGTACCAGGGCACGGTGAACATCCGGGGCACCGAACGGGCTGAGCGCTACGACGGCGGCTTCATGACCGCCAACTCGTTCGATATCCTCGGCGTCGCCCCTGTCCTGGGCCGGACCTTCACCGAGGAGGAGGAGCGTGAAGGCGCCCCGGCGGTGGTGGTCCTCGGGTATCGCGTCTGGCAGAATCGCTATGGAGGCGCGCCCGACATCCTGGGCCAGACCGTCACGGTCAACGGGGAGCTCGGCGAGATCATCGGGGTGATGCCCGAAGGCTTCGAATTCCCGTATCTGCAGGAAGTGTGGGTGCCCCTGCGTCTCGACCATCTCACCCTGGAACGCGGACAGGGAACCGGGTTGGACGTCTTCGGCGCCCTGGGCGAAGGGCTCACCATCGACGACGCCATGGTGGAGTTCGAGGGGATCGCCGGGCAGCTCGCCGCCGAGTACCCGGAGACGAACGAAGGCGTGGAGGCGTTCATCGCGCCGTACGCCGACGAGTACATCGGCGACGAGCCGAAGTGCCTGCTCTATACCATGCTCTTCACGGTCATCCTCGTGCTGGTCATCGCCTGCGCCAACGTGGCCAACCTCCTTTTGGCCCGGGCCGCGGTCCGGACCCGGGATCTGGCCATCCGCAGCGCCATGGGCGCCGACCGCTGGCGTGTGATACGCCAGATGCTGTCCGAGGCCGTGGTCCTCGCCCTCATCGGCGCCGTCCTCGGCACGGGCATCGCCCAGATCGGCATCACCCTCTTCGATCGTGCGGTCACGCCTACCGATCCACCCTTCTGGCTCGAGTTCAAGCTCGACCTGCCCATCCTCCTCTTCGTCCTCGCCATCACCATGCTGGCGGCGCTGGTGGCGGGCATCATCCCGGCGGTGAAGGCGTCGGGAGCCGACCTGAACTCGGTGCTCAAAGACGAGTCCAGGGGGTCGTCGGGCATGCGCATCGGGCGGCTGAGCCGTGGCCTGGTCATGGGCGAGATCGCCATGTCCATGGCGCTTCTGGTCGCCTCGGGGCTCATGCTCAAGAGCATCGTGCTCCTGAACAACGAGGAGCACGCCATCCCGACGGAGAACGTCTTCACGGCGCGCGTGGCCGCCTTCGAGGAGCGGTATCCCGACGCCGAGGCACGCCTCCGCTTCTGGGAGGACATCGAGGACCGGGTGGCCCAGCTTCCCGAGGTCCGGGCGGCCGCCCTCACCACCGAGCTGCCGCTCACGGGCGCGGGCTTCAGTCGCTTCACCATGGACGGGGAAAGCTACGAGGGAGACCGCGACCTCCCCTTCGGCCGCTTCTCCGCGGTCACTCCGTCGTTCCGCGAAACCTTCGACGTCGACGTCATCCAGGGTCGGTGGCTCGAGGAGACAGACGGCTTCGACGCGCCCCACGTGGTGGTGGTGAACGAGGCGTTCGTCCAGCGCTACCTGGCGGAGGGGCAGGCCCTCGGCCGGCGCATCCGCATGGGGGGACTCGAGTCGGAGAACGAGTGGCGTGAGATCGTGGGGGTGGTGCCCAACCACCGCATGGAGGGCCTCGGCAACAACGATGCTTCGCAGCTCGACGTGCCCGGCTTCTACATCCCGCTGGCCCAGCGGGACGTCCGCTTTGTCTCCATCGTGGCCAAGGTGGACCGGGATCCGCTGACGCTCTCCACGCCGGTGCGAGATGCCGTGGCGTCCGCCGACGCCGACACGCCCATCTACTTCGTGCAGACCCTCGAAGAGGCCATGTCGCAGAACACGTGGTTCTACCGGATCTTCGGGAACCTCTTCATGGTCTTCGGGCTGGCGGCCCTCTTCCTGGCGTCGGTGGGACTGTACGGCGTGATGTCGTTCAGCGTGAGCCACCGGGTGGGGGAGATGGGGGTGCGCATGGCGCTGGGAGCCCAGGCGAGTCAGGTGGTGGGCCTGGTGCTCCGGCAGGGCCTCGGCCAGATCGCCATCGGTCTGGTCTTCGGCACGGTCATCGCGTACCTGCTGGCACGCGGGCTCACCATGATCCTGTACCGCGTGGAGCCGTGGGACCCGGTCACGTTCGTGAGCGTGCTCGTCCTTCTGGTGGTCACAGGGGTGGCGGCGTCTGCGGTCCCGGCGCTTCGCGCGACGAAGGTCGACCCCATGGTGGCGCTCCACTCGGACTGAGGCGCCCGCGGTTTCGTTTCGTCGCGGGGGAAGCTCGGAGCGGCCTTGGTGTCGGGGGGTGCCGTCTTGTCCCCGCGCCGCGCGCTTTCTACCGTCCGTGTCCCGCTTGACCGGTGACCCAGGAGCGAACCCATGGCCTCATCCCTGTTCAGTCTCACGCCCGCGCGAAGCCGAACCTCCCGTCGACCGAGCCGCCCCTTCGGTGCCGGGCCTCGCCCGCTGGCGTCGGTCCCGCTGTCCCTCGGCCTGGTGGGCCCGTTCCTCGCCGTGGTGGTGGGGCTCCTCGTGCTCATGCTGGTGGCGGCGCCCGTGTTCGGGCAGAGCGCCAAGGACCAGATGGCCGCCTACATCGAAGCCAACGCCAACGACACCGAGCAGATGGCCCAGGACATCTGGGACCTGGCCGAAGTGGGCTACATGGAGCACGAGTCGTCGGAGATGCTCCAGTCCGCGCTGCGGGGTGCCGGCTTCGAGGTGGCGTCCGGCGTCGCGGGGATGCCCACCGGATTCGTAGCGTCGTACGGCGGAGGCGCCGGCCCCGTCATCGGCATCCTCGCCGAGTTCGACGCACTTCCCGGCATCAACCAGAGCCGTTCCGCCGAGCGCGATCCCGTTCCCGGCAAGATCGCCGGTCACGCGTGCGGGCATCACCTCTTCGGCGCCGGGTCCGTCGCCGCGGCCATCGCCGTAAAGCAGTGGCTGGACGAATCCGGCACTCCGGGGACGGTTCGCCTCTACGGCACACCGGCGGAGGAGGGCGGAGCAGGGAAGGTGTACATGGTGCGGGCCGGCCTCTTCGACGACGTCGACGTCGTCCTCCACTGGCACGCCAGCTCGGCGAACAACGCCAGCGCCACGTCCTCGCTGGCCAACAAGTCGGCCATGTTCCGCTTCTACGGTCAGTCGTCCCACGCCGCCGGTGCCCCCTGGCGCGGCCGCTCGGCCCTGGACGGCGTCGAGGCCATGAACGACATGGTGAACATGCTGCGCGAGCATGCGCTTCCCGCGTCACGCATCCACTACGTGATCACCAGCGGCGGCTCGGCGCCCAACGTCGTTCCCGACTTCGCCGAGGTCTACTACTACGTCCGTCACCCCGACTCCGAGGAGGCCCGGGCCCTCTTCGAGCGCGTGGTGAAGACCGCCGAGGGCGCCGCCATCGGCACCGAGACCCGCATGGAGTACGAGGTGATCCACGGGATCTACGCCCTCCTTCCCAACGAGGCGTTGGGACGGGCCATGCACGCCAACCTGAGCGCGGTGGGCGGTGTGGAGTACGACGACGAGGAGCGTCGGTTCGCCGAGATGATCCAGAGCACCTTCGACGGCGACGTTCCGCCTCTCTCCAGTGCCCAGGAGATCCAGCCCTTCGTGGTCCAGGAGGTGGGGTCGGGCGGTTCCACCGACGTCGGTGACGTGAGTTGGGAGGAGCCCACTGCCGGTCTCGGAACCGCCACCTGGGTGCCCGGCACGTCGGACCATTCGTGGCAGGCAGTGGCAGCCGGGGGCACCACCATCG
>CALJKZ010000600.1 GCA_937983085.1 uncultured Gemmatimonadales bacterium | reverse complement strand
CGATGTTCGCATGCCACCAGGCGATGTATTTCCGACGACAGACGGTCGGCCAGCTACGGTACGATCTGGACCTCGGCACTTCGGCGGATTACGGCTTTCTCGCTCGGTTCCTCCGACCCGCGGACTCCCGGATCTCGGTCAACGTCAAGCGATTTTCCGGGCCATTGTGCCGGTTCTGGCTGGGGGGCATCAGTTGGAAGAACCGTGAGCGTGCCCTCTTGAACGACTTCCGCATACGTCGGCGTCACCTGGGAGTATCCGCGCCCGTGGGCGCAGCGCTCTACGTGGCCCACCTCGTCCACACGTGGCTGAAACGCAACGTCCCGAGCCTCACGCAGAAAGCCCGCTATTCGCCTCTTCCGCCTGACTGACCAAAGCGCCTTCGGCGAAGAGATCCTGGCGAATCCAGAGGTGGCGTCCCTCCAATGGACCCAGCGGCACGTAGCGCCCGGCAGCAAGCATGATGATCGCACCCGAACGCTCTGCCGGGGCCCAGAACACGCGCTCAGAAGACGGCACCTCCTCGAACGATGAGAAGGTCGGGGCACGGGAGGCCGAACTCCACGCCGACGGAAAGTCGCCAGAGACCTTGCTTTCCACCAACTCGCGGAAGCGATCCCGCTTCTCGGCGTCCGAGAGCGCGAGGACAGCGTCCAGGTCCCTACGCTCGAATTCCTCGAGCTTACCCCCTACGGTTGAGTTGACCACCTGGACACCGCGCTGTTCACAGAAGGTCCGCGCCTCGCGGAACTTGATGAACGTCTCGTCGAGCATCGGCACATGGAACTTCCGGCCCTTACCGAAATAGCGGGGGTCGAAGTGGCTCTCGTCATCATCCTCGGTAGCCGTCAGGTCGCGGACGTTCTCCCGTCGCGCGGACTTCGGAACGGAATAGCTCATGTCCACCCCGACGAGGTAGATCTCGGTGAAACCGAGGTACACGAGAATCTGGATGCCGACGTTCGCCACCGTCTTGGCAATCGCGCAGTAGGGTAGACGATCGGAAAAGTCCGTCTTGTCGAGGAAGAGCCAATGAACGTTCGGCTGCTTGTCGATCCGGTCGCGGAAGTCGACGCAGTACGGATGGATGTCCGGGAAGAAAGCGTGGTCGGACAGGGCGGCCAGCCGGTTGACGATGTCGACGGTGTCCAGGAGCACCCGATCGTCGATGACCGTATAGAAGGTTGGTCGCCAGGGCAGTCGATCGAGCATGAGGTCGAAGCGATTGAAACACATGGTCGCTTCGCCGTCCAGGAGGTGCAAAGGGGTCTGGTTCAGACTGGGACCGTTACCAATGAGGAATGCCCGCTGGCCGGCGTATGCGTTCTTCAATGACTCCCACTCGGTCACGACGGCGGTCGAGTCCATGCGAGCACGCATCAGGCGGTACAGCAGGTACCTTTGCGAACGATTGAAGAGGCTGCCCGCGCCCTCTGTGCGAAGAACGTGTCGGACTTTCGAAAGCAGGCTCACGAAGCTCCCCCGCTTTGCGCGGACCCGTCCGCCCCTTCTCCAGCCTCGTGGAGTCGCTGGAGCATGATCGCTTCGGCCATTCGGAAGTCGTGGGGCTCATCGATGTCGATGGCCTCGGTGGGGTCGATCGGCAGCATGAGGGGCGAATCGCCCAGTCGATGTCCTCGACGGTCGAACAGATCTCTCGTGAAGACGTAGATGCACGAGTTCTCTTCGAAGACCGGCTCCAGGTCCTGCGTTCTGAGCATGTTCTCGGGGTCGTGATTGATCGGCCTGCCGTCGGGCCAATACAGTCGCGTCTGGAGTTTGCTGACCGTAAACAGCGAGTCGTGGTCGTTCTGTTCCACAAAGGCCCGGACCGCTTTGTCGAAAGTGGCTGGCCTGAACCAGGGACTGGTGGCGTGGGTTTGGAGGTAGAGCGCTCCCCCCGTGTGAGCGAGCTACCATGCGATGAGCCGCTGAATGCCATGTCTCCCAGGAGGTGGTCGGGGCGTCAGAGGATCGTGGCGCCGAATTCGAGCTCGGCTGCTTCCGCGATCTCCTCCGAGTCGGTGTTGACCACGACTTCACCGACACACTCGGCCTGCTGCAATGCATCGAGGACCCAATGGAAGAGTGGGCGCCCGGCCAGCTGACGCACATTCTTCCGGGCCACACGCTCGGAGTGGGCCTTCATCGGAACAAGGGCCGTGGCGAGCGGGGTCTGGTTCACATGCCCCTCCCCGTGATCCCGCGTATCCGCTCGACCTCGCGCTGGAGCTTCTCCGCCAGAAAGACCATGTCGTCGCCGTATGCGATGAGCCGATAGCCCCCTGCGATCCGTCGCTCCAACTCGTCCGAACCGGAGTGGACCACGTGGAAGCCTCCTGGCACCTCCGACTCCGCCATCACCCTCTCGACCTCGGCGAGGGCGCCCTGCACGTCGGGGTGGTCGTATGCCCCGGGTCGCCCCACCGAACCCGAGAGGTCGTACGGCCCCACGATGAAGGCGTCGACGCCGGGCACCGCCAGGATAGCCTCGAGCTGCTCCACCGCGTCGATGTGTTCGATCTGCACCACAAGCACCGTCTCTGCGTCGGCCCGCTCGCGATACGACTCGAACTCCAGCCCGTAGCCCTGGGCACGAAAGAGGCCGGCGCCACGTGAGCCGACCGGCGGGGAGCGGGCGGCGTCCACTGCACGGCGGGCATCGTCGACGCTGTTGACCATGGGGACCACGATCCCGGTGGCTCCGGAGTCGAGGGCTCTCTTGACGAGCCTGGGGTCGTTGGCACCCACGCGTACCCAGGGTTCGACCCCGCACAGGTCGATGATCTGAATCATGGAGAGACACTCCGCCGCTCCGATGGCCGCGTGCTCCTGGTCGATGACCAGAAAGTCGAACCCGGCCTTCGCCATCATCTCCGTCACAGGCGGGAAGGCGAACGACAGCCACGAACCCAGCACGAGCTCACCTTCGGACAGGCGACCTCGGAGGCCCCCCTTGAACCCACTCACGGCGTGACCTCGTCGAAGAAGTCCTTGATCCACTTCGACATCTTTTCGTCCAGGGGGCAGAAGTGCTTGAACATGCCGCCCCAGCCTCGAGTAAGGATGAGGCCGAGATCGTCTCCGCGGTTCTTCTTGTCCCGGCGCAGCGCCGCCTCGAAGCCTTCCAAATCGACCTCCGGCAGCGGGAACTCCGCCCAGATCGCCGTGAGGGGCTCCCGGATGGTGTCGCGGATCCCGGGGTCCAGAAAGCCGAGGTTCACCGAGACCCGGTTGGCAAGGTCGATCCCATAGGACACGGCGATCCCGTGGGGCACCGCGTACTGCGTCACGCTCTCCAGGGCATGGCCGAAGGAGTGTCCGTAGTTGAACACCTGTCGCTCGTTGCGGTCGAACTCGTCGACCTCAACGTAGCCCTTCTTGATTCGAAGGGACTCGCGCGTGAGCGCGCCGATGGTCGATCCGTCGGACATCGCCGCCGGGAGAGCCTCGGCGAAGCGGCCGAACGCCTCCTCCCCGTCGATGGGGAAGTAGTGCGCCATCTCCCCCAGGCCCGACAGGATCTCCTGACGGGGTAACGTGGGCAGGAAGTCCTGATCGATGAGAATCCGGGTCGGCGGGTAGAAGCCTCCGAGCTGGTTCTTGTACTCGCCGAAGTTGATGCTCGTCTTGCTCCCGATGCACGAGTCGGCCTGCGCCAGGAGCGTCGTGGGCACGAAGACCCACTCCACCCCCCGGTACATCATGGACGCGATGAACGCCGTCACGTCCTGGGTGATTCCCCCGCCCATGGCCACCAACCGGTGCCCTCGCCGTAAGCCGCCCGAAACGATGCGATCGATGACGGGAGCCACCTCACGGTAGCTCTTCTGCCGCTCCGAGGCCTCGATCTCGATCACCACCCGTCCTTCCAGAGCTCGGGCCAGGCGATCCCGGTGCCCGGCCATGACGGCTGCATCGGCGATGATCATGTCGCCGGTACGCAGTTCCGCGGCCAGATCGGCGGACAGATCGTCGGAGAAATGGACCTCGTAGTCGCCCAGGGACGAACGGACGAGGAGTTCAGATTGAGGTGAATCCACCGTCGATGGTGACATTTTGGGCGGTGAGATAGGTATTGAGGGGACTGCAAAGGAAGCAGACGACGTTGGCCATCTCCACGGGGTCGGCGAAGCGCTTGGCGGGGACCTGCTGGGCCAACGCCCCGATCTCGTCCTCGGAGAGGGTGGAACGCGTGAGTTCGGTCAGGGTGAAGCCCGGGGAGACGGCGTTCACCAGGATGCCATGCGGCGCGTTTTCGACGGCCAGCGTCTTGGTCAGCCCGACGAGACCGAACTTGCTGGACGTATACATGGCTCGACCGGGTTTGGTGATGGTGGCCCAGATGGAAGCCACGTTCACGATCCGACCCCACCCACCCCTTCGCATGGCGGGGATCGCGGCCCCCGAGAGCAGAAGCGGACCTCTGAGA
>CALJKZ010000599.1 GCA_937983085.1 uncultured Gemmatimonadales bacterium | reverse complement strand
CCTTTCGGGAGGGCAAGGTCGCCGACACCGGCCGGGGCTCGTTCCGTGCCGAGGAGCGCCGGGAGGAGGCCCCCGACAGCCTGCCCGAGGCTCCCGACTGCCCCTTCTGCGACGGTGTCGAGACGGAGCTCATGAGCGCGTTCGGCGCCCATGCGTCGGTGAGCACCTACTGGTGCAGGACCTGTCGGAGCCCCTTCGAGTTGATGAGGTGGCGGTAGAAGGGTACCCTGCTGCCTTCGTGTAGTTGGCCCCTCCCCAAAGTCCCCCTCTCGACGAGACGCTCTCCATGCGGAAACGCGCGATCAACCCCACCGACTGGCTCGAAGGCTTCAACGTCAACCACGGCGTCGAGGTGACGGGAGGTCAGCGCGTCCTGTACCTCTCGGGACAGACCTCCACCGCGGCGGACGGCGCGCTGATGCATGCCGGCGACCTGGTGGCGCAGTTCAAGCTGGCGTGGGCCAACCTCAAGGACGCCTTGGCCGAAGCCGACATGGAGCCCAGCAACATCGTCCGGCTCAACTTCTACACCACGGACGTCGGCGCCTTCATGGCTTCAGCGGGCGACCTGGTGCCCGTCTATGCGGCCGACGGATGCAAGCCGGCAGGCACTCTGCTCGGAGTCACCGCCTTGTTCGAGCCCGGGGCGATGATCGAGTTGGAAGCGACCGCGGTGGCGTAGTTCTCGCTACGCGGGGTGCTCACCGGAGCGTCATCCCCACATACCACATGTGCGATTCGACCCGGGGTTCACTTCGCCGCGGCCGGCGTTGGACATGTGATGGAAGCGTGCCTCGCTGTCTCTGAAGGATCTACGAGGGAGGCTCAGATTCGTGACGCTCTAAGGTCTCTTGCTCCAGGCGATGGAGGCGCCGCCGGGCGACAATGGCGGCGCGCGCCGCGCCGAGGACCAGGGGCGTCAGCGCCAGGCCGACGCCGAGGACGACGAGCCCCAGGGCCAAGCCCAAGGTGACCGCGAGGGTCAACGCCAGGAGGCCTACGATCGACGCGAAGCCGAGGACGGCGGGGCCCGCCGACGTGGCCGACTCGTAGACCTCGCGGGCCTCCTCCATTTCCCACCCGCGCATCACGACGTCCGACGACTCGTCGTCGTTGTCCTCGGCGCCGGGTTTGCGCATGCGGAAGTCCCTCATCGTGTCTCCAGCGAGATCATCACGCGGTCACGTCGGCCGTGGTGGCGTCTTGGCTTCCCAGAACAGCATGACGTCCCGAAAGCCGAGCTGTTCGTACAGGGCGGCTGGTCCGCCGCCTCCCACGAGGATGGCGAGCTCGTCGCTCGCCACGACCTGCGGGTGGTCCTGTACGTGGCGGATGAGGGTGGAGGCGACCCCCGATCCCCGGGCCCACGGCTCGGTGTAGACGTGGCGGAAGCGAGCGATGCCGTCGTGAACGAACCAGCCCGTACAGCCGGCTGGTCGGTCGTTCAGATATCCGACCAGATACTCCCCACCGATTCGGGGAGCCCGGATCCGGTCCAGTTCGAAGCCACGGTCCAACGTCCCGTCGGATGTGTAGAGCGACTCCGGGTCCGGCGACGTGGGTGGAACGGCTGCGATCCGGACGTCGGGGTTGGTCGGTCGAGCAGCCGGCGTTCGATGCAGCATGACGCGGTCGGTCCAGACGCCCCATCCCAGATCTTGGAGGGCAGGGGTGAGCATTTCCCAAACCTCTGGACTGTATCCCGACAGTTTGCGGTATTCGAGCCCGGAGGGCTGGTAGAGGGCTTCCAGCTCTTCGAGGAGCATCGGCAGCTGGCCCACCTCGCATCGAACCCGGATGAGCCGATTCGCGTCGTAGCGGTCGGGGAAGTCGGGATGGGAGACGAAGTCCCCGAAGCGGGTCTCGGTGACGTACTCGGGGTCGATGCCTGCGTACTCGGTCTCGCCGACGCGGCGTCGTAGAGCGTCCGAGATCATCGGGCTACGGGTGCAGGACCCTCGAGGGGAAGCACGAGATCGACTTCGACGACCGCCGGATGAGTGAAGTCCACAAAGGTCATCACGCTGTCGATCCACCCCTCGCCCGTTCGGGCCGCCCCGACGAAGAGCGTAAGGGTGTCTTCGCTGGGGTCGAAGCTGAGGACCGGGCGGATGATCCGTAGGCTGTAGCGCCCGTAGCCGTCGGTGTTCGTGTAGGTGGTGGCGCAGCAGTCGTCGACGATGAAGCGGGGGCCAATGGTGATCCCCGAGAGCTCCGCCCCGGACGAGTCGGTCACCACGCCTTCCACGACGGCGCACCGCGCGGGGAACTCGCCTGCGTGGCACCCCTCGTCCTCCGCGCCCACCAGGCCA
>CALJKZ010000598.1 GCA_937983085.1 uncultured Gemmatimonadales bacterium | reverse complement strand
GGGCCCCACAGGCCCCGCCGGCCCGCAGGGCCCCACAGGCCCCAGCGGGGTTCCTCCGCTTCAAAGCGTCACCTTCACGGACAATGTCACCCAAGATGTCGCTGTCGCGCCCGACACCGACGGGTACGTAGCGGTGGAGGCAAATCTATCCAAGGCCAACGGGGAGTCGACGGGGTACCGGATCGAGATCTCTACCTCGGCGACGGGGATCAGCCCATTGCCCTCGATTCTCGAGATCGACAGCGACGTTCCGGTGACCGATATTGCGGTGAGCGCCCTGCTTTCTGCGGGTAACATCGTCCTGCGCCTCACGGGCACCGGCGCAGGCATCCAGACCACGTTGAACTACCGAGTAGTCGACACCATCCCCCGTGCCCTTCCCTGATAGGACCCTCTGACCCATGGGACACGACACTTCTGAAGCCAACGAGAAACCCAGCGCCCCCGTTCCGTGCCTTGGCTGCGGACGCCGCGACGGCCTCATCGCCGTGATCAAAGGCAAGCCTCACGTGTATTGGTGCATGCGGTGCGGGACCCTCCTCGACGCCGAGGATGGTCCGCTCGACGCACTGATCCCCCAGCTCGCACAAAGTGCACTCAACTCGCTGGGTTCCAACCAGAAGCCGCAGATCGGTCATCGAAAAATGACGGAGGAAGAGGCGGCGAAGACTCGCGAACAGGTTTCGGCCGAGGAGGCCATAGCCGACCCACCCCAACCGACGTCTGGCGTGACGTCACAACCCCGGACGCACTAGGCGTCCCCACCCGCAAGCACAACTCAACAGGAAAGGCACCGAACCATGGCAAGAAACTTCACCCTCACCGCGATTGCGAGCAACATCCAGTACGGTCTCGCGGGCCCTCGTCTCAAACAGACCGGGTCCACTCAGTTCGAGTTCCGCGATGCGGCCGATGCCGCCTTCGTCAACGTCTCCGGTGCCGACGCGGCGGCCCTGCAGGACTTCGTCACCCTCAACCAGTTGAACGCGGTCTCCGTCGGCATCCAGTGGAAAGAAAGCGTCCGCGTCGCTTCCAACGTCAACGTCAGCGTCGCCAGTGCCCCAGCGCTCATCGATGGCGTGGCACCCTCCGTAGGCGACCGGATCGCCTTGCTGGCGCAGACGACCGGGAGCGAAAACGGTCTGTGGGTCTACCAAGGGGCCGGCAATGCGCTGACCCGTCCCACCGACTGGGCCACGGGAACCAACCAGAGCGGTTCGGCCTTCTTCATCCGAGAGGCGACCTTTGCCGACCAAGCCTTCGTCGCCACCGCGGATCCGGCCGTCGTCGACACCGACGACCCCGTGCTCGTCAACTTCGCCACCACCACTCCCGGCGTCATCGATATCAGCAACATCGACGACGGCGGCGGCGCGGGCACCTTCGCCCCCCTGGTGGCCGTGGGCACCGGCAACGCGACGATCCGCAGCATCAGCAACGGACCGCAGATTTCCGCGAACCCGTCCGGTGGCGGCAACCAGGTGGACCTGGCCATCGTCGCCGACAGCGTCACGGAGACCGAACTGGCGCCCGGCGTAGCGGTGCTCTACCGCCACGTCCAGGTCAACTTCGGTGACTTCCCGGCGACCACGGGCGACGCCGACGTGAACCTGGGCGCCGTCTTGCCGGCCAACGCCATCGTGAAGGGCGGGCAGATCCTGGTGACGACGGCCTTCAACAACGGCGCGACCATGCAGGTGGGAACTTCCTCCACCCCCTCGGCGATTTTCGGGGCGACAGAGAACGACTTGAGCACCCCGGGGACCGACAACTCGAGCAACGCGTCGGTGCAGTCGGGAGCCCAGCTTATTGCTCGTCTGACCACGGCGGCCACCCAGCCGACGGCGGGGAGCGCCGAGGTCATGGCGAACTTCATCCGTCCGTCGTAGGGCTAGCGCGTGGCGAGAAACCGAACCATTGGGGGCATTCCCGACACGGTCCAGCTGGGCCAGACGGGGGTGATCCTGCGCGACAACGCAGGCCAGGGCGAAGTGCGGAACCCCGCCAACACAGCCCTGGCCCCAATGGCGGTCGCCACTCCAGTCGCTAACGACGATGCCGCCACCAAGGAGTACGTAGACGCGCTCGCCGGAGGAGGACGGGTCCGTCAAGAGGACTTCGCGGAGGTGACTGCACTCGTCACCAATGCCGGAGGCGCGGGTTGGGTCACCCTTCTGTCTGTCAATATGACGACCTCCTCCGGCGGGGAGATTCTTGCTTTCTTCTCTACCTCGTTCACGCAGACTGGAAGCCTCTCCGGTTCGGGGGAGTTTCGCCTGCGTGTCGACACCGTGGTTCAACGCCGTACCGGGAGCAATGTTTCGGTTCTCTCCGAGCCCCAGAGCGCCGCGCTGGTCTTCAAGACGAGCGGGCTTTCTGCGGGCTCGCATGTGGTCGAGATCCAGTGGCGGAACACGGGCGTCCCCGTTTCCTCGCTCCAAATCAACCCCCTGGTCGTCACTCCCGCAACCCATGCCTCTCTGATCGTCCAAGAGGTGGGCAGTACCCTCGGAGGCGCGGGCGGAATCAACAACATCGATGCCTCCGGCATGGCCGACGTTCGCGGACACTGGAACTTCGACGGGAACCTCGATGATTCCAGTGGCTTCGGCTTCGATCTTACGGCGGTGGAGCCCGATCCGCGCTTCGTTACCATCGACGGGTGCCAGTCACTTTTCTGTCGCGAGGGCGCCCCCCAGCAGGTGTTTCAGAACTCCGCGGA
>CALJKZ010000597.1 GCA_937983085.1 uncultured Gemmatimonadales bacterium | reverse complement strand
CTCACGTGGGTGGCCGCCACCCAGGCCGGCCTCATGGGCTTCGTCTACCTCTTCGTCTTTTCCCTGGGGATGACGGCCCTGCTCATCGCGGTGGGGCTCTTCTCAGGAACGCTGGCCGTCCTGCCGCGTTCGGGAACGTGGATGGTCTGGGTGAAGCGCGTGGCCGCCGTGCTCATGCTGGCCATGGCCGAGTACTACTTCATCCAGACGGGCTACAACCTCTGAGGCTCCGTCCCGGGCCCTGAGGCGGTGCCGCCGTGACGACGTCGAGCGGGGGATTGGGTGGACAGCTGGATCGGGCCCGGTTGCCGGTCCGCGTGGCCTACGCCGTGGTGGTCTTCCTGGCCACGTTGAGCTGGTTCGAGATCGACGCCGACCCGTCGGCTGTCGCCCGACGCGCCGGCCGCATGCTGGAGCTGGACGTGTCGGCGCGGGACGTCATCGATGGCGCGCGCAACCTCCTTCTCTTCGCAGGCTGGGGCCTGGTGTGGATGGCCACCGCGCCGGCAGGCGGCTCGTGGGCGTCGTTGCGCAACGCGGTCTTCAGCGGGGCCGCGCTCAGCGCCCTCGTCGAGGTGCTGCAGCTCCTGTCCGATTCCCGGACGGCCAGCGTCCTCGACCTGACCACGAACACGCTCGGAGCCGCAGCCGGCGCCGTGCTCCTCGTCGTGCTGGTCCTGGCGCTGGCGTCCAGGCGGTCGGCGAAGTCGTACGTCGGCGTGCCCGCTGCGGTCCTGGCGGTCTCGGTGGGCGTAGCGGTCTTCGGCGAGGCGGTGCTCCCCCTCTACCGTCAGACCATCGAGCCGTGGGCCATGGGCGGTCCCGGCGACCGCCTCGCCGAGGCCCTGTCCCGAGTCCGCCTCGGGGCGCCGTGGGTGTGGCCGTGGGCCGACCTCCTCCTCTTCCTTCCCGCCGGCCTCCTGGGTGTCGCCGCACTCGTAGAGGCGGGCGTCGACACCTCCCGCTCGGCCCTGCGCCTCACCGCAGCGAGCGTCCCGGCCTTCCTCCTCGCCGAGGTGGCCCACGGAGCCCTGGGCGTGGAGATCTTCCTCGGGGCCGTCATCGTGCACGTCCTGGCCGTCGGGGCCGGGGCGTGGGCGGCGACCCGGGGCCTCCCGGTCTTCTCACGGCAGTTTCGCGGGGGCCATCGCCCGGCCGTCCTGCTGTCGCTGCTCGCCGCCTGGCTCTTCTTGTGGTCCGCCCGACCGTACATGCCGGCCCGGAGCTGGGGCGCCATCATCGACAAGTGGACGGGCGAATGGTGGATCCCCCTGCGCTTCCTGGGCAGCCGCATGGACATGTTCAGCGTCGTGGACGTCGTCATCGGCTTCTTCCTCCTCCTTCCCCTGGGTGCCCTCCTGGCGGTATGGCCGCTCCGACGACGCGGGCCGTGGGCCGGGGTCCTGCCGGCGCTGTATCTGGCGGCGGGGCTGGAAGTGGGTCAGACCCTCGTCGCCGGGCGCACCGTGGACATGACCGACTTCCTGGTACAGGCCGCCGGAGTGGTGGTGGGGTGGGTCATCGTCCGACGCGCTGGCTTCCGGCCGTACGGCACCGTGCTCCCGTTGAAGGGCACGCCGGGATGACCTTGTGGCCTGCCGCGGAGTAGTAGCATCGTGACCCCCGATCCGGCATGAACAGGACACCCCAGATGACGCACTCCCCGTCGCCCTTTCGATCCACCTCCCGCGCCCTCGGGCCGCTGTGGGTGCTGGCCTCCGCCGTGTCGCTGGCGTGCGCCGCGGCGCTGACCGCTCTCGTACCGGCTGCGGTGTCCGCACAGTCGGGCGGTGTGTCCCTGGCCATCGGGACGCAGGCTCCCGACGCCGAGCTCGAGACCCTCGACGGGGACGCGGTGTCGTTGCTGGACTACGCCGAGGCGGGCAAGCCCACGGTCATCGAGTTCTGGGCCACGTGGTGCGAGCAGTGTGAGGCGCTCCAGCCCCAGTTCGATGCCCTCCAGGAGCGCTACGGCGACCAGGTGAACATCGTCGCGGTCGCGGTGGGCGTGTCCCAGAGTCCGCGCCGGATCCGGCGCCACCTGGAGGACCACGATCCCGGCTACCCCTTCCTCTACGACGCCCGCGGCAACGCCGTCCGGGCGTACAACGCCGCCACCACGTCCATCGTCGTGATGCTCGACGGGGAAGGGAAGGTGGCGTACACGGGCGTGGGCACCGAGCAGGATCTCGTGGGGACGGTGGCCGGGCTGGTTCAGCGATAGCGGTCCGCGCGACCCGTAGGACCATCCCGCCGCCCGAGGGGTGGGGCGACCGTCAGCGTGCCTCGCGCCGACGTTCCGTTGCCCACGCTACGTTATGGCCATAACATCCGGGATGGCGAAGAAAACCATCCGGTCGACGTTTGCCCTCGACCCCGAGACCGTGGAGGACCTCGATCGCCTCGCGGCGAAATGGGGCCTCTCCAAGTCCGAGACCGTGCGCCGGCTCATCGAAGCGGCCGCGCGGATCGAGGAGGTGGATCGGGCGGCTGAGCAACTCGCGGCGCTGACGGAGCTCCGCGAACGCCTCGCTCTCACCCCTGAAAAGACCGAAGCCTGGCTGCGGGAGGCCAGGGCTCTTCGACAGGGACGACGGGATTGATCCGACCGGCGGCGTCACCCATACACCTCGACACGAGCTTCCTCATCCGGGCGTTGGAGGACGGCTTGCCCGAGGCCCTCACGCTGGACAGTTGGCTCGAGGAGCGTCGTCTACTTGCGATGTCCTCGCTTGCATGGGGTGAGTTTCTCTGCGGGGCAGCGGGTGAGGGGCCCGGCAACATCGAGCGGTTGTTCGCACCCCACGTCCTCCCCCTGCGGCTAGAAGAAGCCGTGGAGTCGGCGCGTCTGTTCAACCTGGCGGGCCGGCGGCGAAACAGCTTCGCGGACTGCGTGATCGCCGCCACGGCCCTGCTCGCGGGCGCCGAACTGGCTACGGCGAACCGCGCGGACTTCCAGCGATTCGCGGCGGCCGGGCTGACGTTGGCGCCCGCGGTCTGACCCGCGCGCGCAGGCAGCCCTCACTCGACGCCCCGCACCACGCACCAACGCGAAGCGGCCCGACACGCCTTGGCGCATCGGGCCGCTCATTCTTCAGCACCGCGTCCGAACTGGGGTGCTACTCGCCCTCGTCCGGCTCGGGCGTCACGCGGTCGACGATCTCGCCGAGGTGTTCGTAGGCCATCGGATCGTTCGCGTTGAACGACTCGATGACTTCGGCGATCCGTCCATCCGGGCCGACGACGATGACGGCTCGGGAGTCCACCATGTTGTTGTCGCGCAGACCACCACCGAAGGCGGTGTAGGTCGCGCCGTCGTTCGCGGCATCGCTCGCGAACACGAAGGGGAAGTCTTCGTCGTGCAGCCAGGATCCCAACTCCTCGACCGAGTCGTTGGAGATGCCCATGACGACGACGTTCCGTCCTTCGTTGAAGAGGCTTGCGTACTGATCACGGTACGCTCTCATCTGAATCGTTCAGCCACGCGTTCGAACGCGGAAGAAGAACGCGAGGACGACCGTCTCGCCGCGGTAGTCGCTCAGGCGAACGGGCTCGTCGAGGACCCCGTACCGGGTCGCGCCGGGAAGCGCGAAGTCCGGGGCCATCTCACCCACGGCCAGAAGGCCGCTCTCCTGAGCACCGGCGTCGACCGGCGCGCCCATCGCGAACGCTCCCGCGAGAAGCGCGACGCAGAGTGCTTTACGCATCTGTCGCCTTTCTCTCGAGGAATCCCGATAGGTACGTCGCTCCGAATATCGAGGAGCCGGGGAGATGAGGCCAGGGGAGGTGGCTCCCGAAGCCCTCGGCCCTGCCGCTAGATTTCATCACCGTCCGGACGCCGTGTTCCGGTACCGGTCTTGCAGGCCAGGAGGTCGGTCGGGTGGCCAGCCGTGGAGCCCGACCCTCTCACCCCCACGTTCTCGTTACGACGAGGAGCACACCATGACGCTGCGGCGTACGCTCGAGATGTCCCGCTTCCTACTCCTTGCCGGTCTCCTCACCCTGGGTGCTGCGGCTCCGGCCTCGGCGCAGCAGGACGCGGAGCCCATCCTGGACCAGGTCCAGCGGC
>CALJKZ010000596.1 GCA_937983085.1 uncultured Gemmatimonadales bacterium | reverse complement strand
ACTGAGCCCGTCGGGTGTGTCGAACACTCTCGCGCCATCGCAGGCTTCGCGGCCGACGGAGGCCTGGTGGGCAACCTCGTGGCACGAAAGGCGGGCTCGGTGGCCGGGCTGCCCCCCATCGTCTTCGGCTCCCACGTGGACTCGGTCCCCGGCGGGGGGAACTACGACGGCCAGGTGGGCGTCATGGGGTCGGTGGAAGTCGCCGCAGTCCTCGCGGATGCAGGACACGTCACGCGACACCCCCTGGAGGTCATCGTCTTCACCAACGAGGAGGGCGGGAAGACCGGCAGCCGGGCGCTGGTCGGGGAAGTCATGCCCTTCGAGCTCAGTATCCAGACGGCGTCGGGTCTCACCATCGGGGACGGCATCCGAAAACTGGGCGGGGATCCCGACCGGCTGGACGAGGCGCTGAGGTCCGAAGGATCCATGGCGGCATTCCTGGAACTCCACGTGGAGCAGGGAGCCGTCCTCCACCAGGACGGCGTGGACATCGGCGTCGTGGAGGGCATCGTCGGCATCATGCGATGGAACGTTATCGCGGAAGGGATGACGAACCATGCCGGGACCACCCCCATGGATCGCCGTACCGATGCCCTGGTGGGCTCGGCACGCTTCATCGACGCGGTCTACCGCACAGCCCGTGACATGCCGGGGCGGCAGGTCGCCACCGTGGGCATCGTGGAGCCGGAGCCCGGGGCGCCCAACGTCATTCCGGGGCGGGTGCGGATGACGCTGGAGATCCGCGACCTGAGCATGGACGGGATCGACGGTGTCTTCGATGCCATCCGCGCGGTCGCCGCGGCCATCGAGGCCGAGACCGGCGTGACCTTTTCCTTCCAGCGCTTCTACACGAGTCGGGCGGCGCCCACCGACCCGCGCCTCCGGGATCTCATCGAACGCTCCGCTACCGAACTCGGGCTGTCGCGGCGTCGCATGCCCTCGGGAGCCGGCCACGACGCCCAGAGCATGGCGCTCATCGGGCCGGTGGGCATGATCTTCGTTCCGTCCGTCGACGGAATCAGCCACGCGCCCGACGAGCGCACCGAGATGACCGACGTGGTCCACGGGTCCAATGTCCTCCTTCGAACCGTCCTCGCCCTCGACCGCCAGGGAGCCGGATGAACGCGCCCACGCTCGCCGCCATCGTGCTCGTGGCCACGGCCCTCTCCCCGCTCGCCGCCGCGTCCCCGACCCTCGATGGACTGCGGCCCCAGGGACCGCGGCACGGTGCGCTCGCGGCCCAGGAGGTCTTCGAGGGTGAAGTCCGGCAATTGGTGACCTTCCGCTTCGTTCCCGGAGGCTCCACCGAGGCGCGGACGATCTTCCGCGAGCGGGCGCTGCCCCTGTACGAGCTCGATCCGGCCATGCGGTACTTCCGCGCGTTCCGCGAGGTGGAGAGCGCCATACCCCTGGATCTGGTGGTGGTCAGCAGCTTCGAGGGCATGGCCGGAATGGACGAGCACAACACCCTCGTGTCGGCTCTGCCCGGTCCCGACGGACAGGGAATCGGTGGCTTCTACGGAGCCATCGGCGGACTCATCGTCACTCACGACGACCAGTTCGTGGAGATGCTCCCCGCCCTCTCCCGCGGAGACCCGTCGACGCGACGTCGCGTCGCCCTCGTCTGGTACCGTCTCCTTCCCGGCCAGGAACGGCGGTTCGAGGAGACGCTGGCCCGGGAACTCGTGCCATGGGAGCAGGCGAACGACATCCCTGCGGCGACGGGACGATTCCTCCTGTCCGACGGCTGGACCTACCTCCGCATCCTGGGCCTGGAATCCCTCGGAGCCTACCAGAGCTACTGGATGGACGGCCGAGGCCACGGCGAGCTCGCCGGAATCACGTCGCGCCGACGGGAGGTGATCGTCGCCCCGGTGCCCGAGCTCTTCGTCCGCTAGGTCGTCTCAACAACTTCGGCACTCGAAAGACCCGGGGACCCTCTGGGTGGCGCCACCCACTGTACTCCTTCAACAGCCTTCTACCCTGTCTGGTCGGCGCCGGCTCGGGGGCTGGGCACCCGCTGGAGGAGCACCAGCCCGATGACGAAGAGGAGCGTGAGGACCAGGAAGGCTGGCCGTTGGTTGCCCCCGGCGAGCACCGTGGCGGTCCCGAAGAGGAACGGACCCATGACCGACGACGACTTCCCGCAGAGCGCGTAGAAGCCGAACATCTCCGACTCGCGGCCCTCGGGGATGAGCAAAGAGACGTAGCTCCTGCTCGCCGACTGAACCGAGCCGAGCCCGAAGCCGGCGACGACGGCCAACCCGAAGAAGATGGTGGCACTCTGCACGAAGAACGCCGCCACGCCGGTGACGATCCACAGCAGGAGCACCCCGTTGAGGACCTTCTTGGGTCCGGCGACGTCGGTGGGCTTGGCCATGGCGAAGGCCCCGGCCAACGCCGAGAACTGGACCACCAGGAAGAGGACGATCCGCTCGACTTCGCCGAATCCGAAGGTCTCCTCGGCGACGGGGCCGGCCATGACGATGATGGTCAGCACGCCGTCGATGTAGAAGAAGAAGGCGATGAGGAAGTTCCTCAGATCCTTCAGCCTCCACACCTCCCCCACGATGCTGGCCATGTTCGTCATCCCCCACTTCGCCGCCTGGGGAACGGTCATCCCGCCGGGTTCGTCCTTGGGGAGGTACAGGAAGGCGGGGATGGAGAAGACGAGGAAGAAGGCCGCGGTGGCGAGCCACACCAACTCGATGGTCTCCACCAGGGGGATGGCCATCATGAGTCCGATGGCCGAGCCCAGGTATCCGACACCGAAGCCAAGGCCCGAAACCCGGCCCTGCTTGTCCGGTGGCGCGATGTCGGGAAGGAAGGAGTTATAGAAGACCAGCGCGCTCTCGAAGCCGACGTTAGCGACGACGAAAATGATGAAGCCGCGGAGCGCCATGCCCGCGTCGAGGGTGGCGAAGAGGGTGACGCCGAAGAGGCAGACGCCCGTGTAGAAGAGCATGAACCGCTTCCGGGCCCCCCCGCGGTCGGCGATGGCCCCGAGGAGGGGGGCGGTCAGCGCGACGATGAGGGCCGACAGGGAGACCGCGTTGCCCCAGAGCTGGGTGCCACGCCCATCGTCCCCTCCGACGACGTATCCGGTGTAGTACCCGGAGAAGACGGCGGTCGTGATGACCGCGGGGTAGACCGAGTTGGCGAAGTCGAAGAGCGCCCAGGCGCCGACCTGCTTCTTGTTCATCCCCGCTCC
>CALJKZ010000595.1 GCA_937983085.1 uncultured Gemmatimonadales bacterium | reverse complement strand
ACGAATCGGAGGATGGTGCCGGGTACGGTGGTCAGGATGAGGAGCAGGCCGAAGATCTCGGCCGCGAGGAACCAGGTCGATCGCTCCCTGGTCATGAGCCAGACCGTCAACTTCACGTTTCCCCCCCAGGAAAGTGTGTCCGTTGACGCTTTGACCTTCAACGATCGTGCCAGGCGAAGGGGTGCCGCAGAACCCCTGAAGTTCGGCCAGATCCGGCGACGTACCACCGCCCCAGCCGGAAAAAATCTCCGGACGTGGCACCCCATGTACGGGTTCGGCGGCGTGTACTTCGGGGAACGTGACGGCCCGGGGACTGTTCTACAGAAGGACCCACCTCTCACCCCCCGCAGCCATGGCTTCCTCACCCACGCGTTCCCGGACCCGGTTCCATGGCGTTCCCGTCGTGGCGGCTCTCGTGTCCGGTTTGACAGTCGCCCCGGGCGTGGTGGCCCAGGAGGCACCGGAGACTGCAGGCCCGCAGGAAGTCCTGCAGGAGATCAAGGAGCTTCAGGTCGAGTTCGAGGCGTTCCGGGAGAGCCGCACGCCCATCAGCCGGGGTCGTCCAGAGGGGTACTCGTGCGACGAGCAGATCGGCCGGGTCTGCATCTGGTACGGAGGGGAAGGCGAGGACGACTTCCCCGGCGAGCTACGCGAGGTCAAGCAGGCCCGCGAGGAGCTCATCCGGAAGCTCTTCGACGCTCAGGACGCGGTGTCCGACCGCTGGGTCCTCGGGATGCTCGTGCACTACCTGGTAGAGAGCGGCAACCCCGACGAGGCCGAACGGGTGGCTTTCGAGTGCGGGATCGAAGAGGAGTGGTGGTGCCATGCCCTCATGGGGTACGCCCTCCACAAGCGCACCGAGTACGTGCTGGCAGAAGGGGCTTTCCGCAACGCCCTCGACGCCATGCCCGACGAGGTGTGGAGGGACTGGACCTCCATGCGCTACATCCTGCCCCCCGGCGAGTCCGAGGCGTTCGACCGCCTCTCCGACGCCGAGCGGGAGCTCGAGTGGGAGCGCTTCTGGCGGCTCTCGGATCCCCTCTTTCTCTTCGAGGGCAACGACCGGTTCACCGACCACCTGTCCCGGTGGGTCGTGGCACGGAACTACCGTGACGCCGCAGAGCCCCTGGGCCAGAAGGTCCTGGCGTCGGAGCGGGTGAACCGCCCCGGCACGGAGTGGGATACCGACCTCGAGGAGACCCTCGTCCGCTACGGGATGAACATCGGCTACAGCCGGAGCCACGATCCCACGCGGATGCCGGGCGCGCTGGGTGGGCGAAGCCCCCGAGGCGCCTTCGACTCGGGGATGCAGGACACCCGGAACATGACGGGCCACCACCACCCGAAGAGCCGGGGCTACATCTTCCCGCCCGAGTTCATGGCATCGCCTTCGGAGATCCCGCCCGAGAGCTGGATCACGGCGCCTCGGGAGGCCCGGACGTGGCACGCGCCGCTGTACGCCCCCGAGGTTCGAGGTCTGGAGACGCAGGTCGGTCGCTTCCGCCGCGACGAGTCCATGCTCGTGGTGGGTGCCTACCGGCCGACCCTGCCCGTAGGCATGGGCGCCGAGTCCGAGGCCGTCTGGGGCGCCGGGGATCTCCCGGAAGAGCCGCCTCATGCGTCGCTCTTCCTCATTCCCGTCGAGGGCGGACCGTTCGTCAACGTGTTGGGCCGGGAGACCGAGGGTGTGTTCACACTCGAAGCCCGCCCCGGCAAATACGTGAGCAGCCTCGAGGTCGTCGACCTCCCGGAGCGGAGGGCATGGCGGGCCCGACAGGGCATCGTACAGGAACCCCTGGTGCCCGGCCTGGTCGCGGTCTCCGACCTCATGATCCTCCGCGAGGGCGCACCACTTCCCGACACCTTCGAGGAGGCCGTGCCGGACGTACGGCCGGGAGTGCGGGTGCGTTCCGGCGAGCGCTTCGGCGTATTCTGGGAGGTCTACGGCCTGCGGATCCGTGAGCCCGTGCGGGTGACCGTCGGATTCAGCGCCGGAAAGCCGGGCTTCCTCGAGCGGGTCGGTGACTTCCTGGGCATCATCGAGCCCGAGCAGCAGGTGGACATCACCTTCGACGACTTCGGGCCGGACGCGGTGCAGGCGATCTTCCGATCCATCGAATTGGAGCTCCCGGATCTGGAGCCCGGCGAGTACACGCTGCACCTGCAATTGGACCTGGAAGGCCGGACGCCCGTGGTGACGAGCCGACCCATCGTGGTGGAGGGCTGAACGGCCGCCGGTCCGAGTGGGCTGACCGCTCGTCCCGAAGGCCTGCGGTCCTCGCCGGGGGTGAGTATACTTCCGGTCTGATCACCGCGGGCCGTACCGGCGCCGCCGCCCTTAGCCGCACCATGAGTCAGCCTCGGAGGCACCCCCACTGATCCCCCCTCGACGCTTCCTCCAGGAAGCCCATCGGCGTGGGCTCTGGCAGGTGTTCGGCATCTTCATCGGTGGCGGATGGGGCTTCCTGCAAGTCCTCGATCTCTTCATCGAGCGCGGATTCGTGCCCGAGTGGGTGTTCGGCGGGGCGCTCCTGGCTTTGCTGGCAGGGCTTCCGGTCGTCCTGATCACCGCCTTCGTCCAGGGGGGCCGAGGAGTAGGGATCTTCGCGTCGTTCGGCGAGGCCAGTGCCCTCGACGCGGCCAGGGACACTGGCGAATCAGCCAACGCCCGAAACGCTGCCGAGGACGGCGGGGCGGTGGACGCCATGGAACGAAGCGGCGGTCCCGCGGACGGGACCGCGGAATCCGGGGGGACTTCGGACGGAAGCCTCGCCCGGCTCTTCACGTGGCGGCGGGCCATCGGGGGCGGCGTCCTGGCTTTCGCTCTCCTCGGTGTGGTGACGGCCGGTTACCTCGTCATGCGTGTAACCGGCATCGGCTCACCCGGCACGCTCGTGGCACAGGGTGTCTTCGAGGCCGGTGGCCAGGTCGTGCTCGCAGACTTCGAGAGCTCGGCGGGCGAGTCGGTTTCGGGCGACCTCATCACCGAGGCGCTACGCATCGATCTCGCCCAAAGCCCGACGTTGGAGCTCATGCCGAACAGCGTGGTGAACACGGCGCTGGCACGGATGCAGCGGTCACCGGCGGACGGCCTTCCCGGAGACGTCGCGCTGGAGCTGGCGACGCGGGAGGGGGCGGAGGGCGTCATCACCGGGGAGGTGGGACGGCTGGGAAGCTCGGTGGTGATCAATGCCCGCCTCCTGGGGACGTCCGGCGACGAGCTGGCGTTGTTCAGGGTCACGGCCGACGACGAGGACGAGGTCATCGAAGCGGTGGATCGACTCTCGCGTCGTCTTCGGGAGAAGGTGGGAGAGTCTCTTCGCTCCGTGGCTCAGTCGGAACCGTTGGAGGAGGTGTCCACCACGTCGCTCGCCGCCCTCGAGCGCTACACCACGGCGGTCCGGTCGCACACGCGCGGGGTCATTTCGGCTCCTGTCGCCGTTCGCCTCTATCAGGAGGCCACGGAGATCGATTCCACCTTCGCCGGCGCTCATCGTGCCATCGCGGTGACCATCGGGAATTTCGGCGGCGACCGCGAGGTGGGAGCTCGCGCCATACGGGCGGCCTACCGTCATCGGGACCGCCTTCCGGAGCGTGAGCGCCTCTTCACCGAGGCGTCGTACCACATGCACACGGGGGAGGAAGGCGAGGCGGCGCGAGCCTTCCGCTCGCTCCTCGCCATTGATTCGTCGGACCTGGGATCGGCCGGCAATCTCAGCCACATCCTGAGCTGGAAGGGCGACTACGAAGCGGTCCTGGACGTGGCCGACGGCTTCGACCTCGCCAGCAGTCAGGCGTTCACGTGGAACGTGATGGTGTCTCAGGTAGCTCTCGGCCTCGACGACGAAGCCGACGCCGCGCTGGATGCTTGGGAGGCGCGGGCCCCGGCGTTCCCGTACAACACGGGGACCCGCGCCATGATGCTCGCCATGTCCGGGCGGGCCGATTCGGCTCGGGCCTTGTTGGACGCGGCCCCCCCTTCGTCCGATGTCGCCGCCCGGGCGTGGGAGGCGTACATCGGCGGTGTCCTGCGGACACGCGCGGGTGAACTCGACATGGCGGCCGAGGTCTTCGATGGCGGTGAGCAGCTCGCCGGCGAGGTCGGGGGTCCGTCGCTCCAGCTCCTGTACGGGCTGCCTACTCCCTGGAGCCTCGGGCTCATCGAGGGGGACACCGCCGAGGCCGCGTTTGAGCTGGAAAAACTGAAGCGCGAGATCGGCTGGGAGGATTTATCGCCCTACAATCGCGCGTACGGATATCTCGCGTTGGCCTGGGCGGCGTTCGGGTTCGAGGATCGGGCCGAGGCGATGCTCGAAGCCTTCGCACCTCTCGCCGAGAATGCGGATCCCGGCGCTCGCGACACCGCTCGCTTCGCCGCAGCGCTCCTGGCCGTGCGGCAGGGGGATCCTGATGCCGTCACCCAGTTGGAGACCGCCGCGGAGGCTGCCCTGTGCCACCGCTGCTCGCGCTTCATCCTCGGGCTGGGCTACGAGCTGGCAGGTCGTAGCGAGGAGGCCATCGAGGCGTACGAGCACTATGTCCGTTACCCCTTCTTCGACGGGCCCACATTCATCCTTCACATCTTCGATCCCGTCGTGCACGAGCGGCTCGGTGCGCTGTACGAAGAGCAAGGCGACCGCGCTCGCGCCGCCGAGCACTACCGGGCGTTCGCCGAGGCGTGGGAGAACGCCGACGCGGACCTGCAACCGCGGGTGCGCCTCGCGCGGGAGCGGGCCCAGGCGCTGACGGGTCGCTGAGCCTACCCTCGGTGGCGGCCGCAACCCTCGCGGGCCGGACCGAGTCGACCGCTTTCGACCACTCTACCGCCCTCGTCGACCCTACCGCTCGTGGGCGAAGGCCGAGCCGACGAAGCGGATGAAGATGAAGCCCGCCTGACACAGGTTGGCGATGAGCGCCGTCACGAACAGGGCCGGCGGGTTCGCTACCGGCAGGCCCAGGACGATGACGATGACGCTGGCCTGCTCGAGGACCTCGAGGACCGTCACGAGCGTAGCGGCAAGCCGATCGGGCTCGAAGGTCCCTTGAACCGGCCGGTAGCTCCTGATGAACGCGAAGATGATCCCGTTGTCGAAGATCAAGAAGATCAGCGCGGAGAGCCGCCACACGAGGTCGGTCTGTAGCCCGTATCCCGCCAACCCGACGGGAATCAGCGCGCCGGCCACGCCGGCGACGGCGCTGGCAATGACGAGACGAAGCCTCAGCAGGTCGTGGATGGCCTCCGCCTCGTCCTCGGTGCTCCGGCGGATGACGCTCACCAGCGCGGCGAATCCGGCGAAGGTGGCGGCGATCTCCGCGAGGGCGAGGAGCGTGTCGGTGGCTTCGAGCATGCGCGAAGCTCACGCCACGCGTCGCTCCGGGCAACACGGGCTTCCTTCGGTGTTTGTGCCGCGAATCCGCTTACGCGCTACGCCGATACGACGTACGTTCCACCCATGACCCCACCTTCGCTCTGGGATCGGCTTCGCTCGGCACGCGTCGTCCAGGTAGGCGCCGTGTACCTCGGCGGTTCCTGGGTGGTCCTGCAGATCATCGATACCGTACAGGGCCTGCTCAACCTCCCGGACTGGGTCGGTCCGACGGCGGTGGTCCTCCTCATGGTGGGTCTTCTGGTGGTCATGGCCACGGCCTGGGTTCAGGCGATGCCCCAGACGACTGCTGCGGAAGAGGCGGGTGAGGTGCCCACGGACTGGGAGCTCGCGCCCGGCGACGCCCTCAAGAGCCTCAGCCGCGGCAAGCTCCCTCATCTCACCTGGGGCAGGGCTCTGGCGGGTGGCGCTGTGGCGCTGACCCTCCTCATCGGGGTTGCCACGTTCGTCGCGGGTCGGCGCGGCGAGGGATCGTCCTTCTTGGGCGCGCGGGCCGGGGCCAGCGTCGCCGCCGAGGGCATCGCGGTGCTCCCCTTCCACATGAGTGGAGAGAGCATGCAAGTCTACCAGGAGGGCATGGTGGACCTCATGTCGGCGAATCTGGATGGCCTGTCGGACTACCGGGCCATCGATGCCCGAACCCTCCTGGCGCGGTGGAATCGCGACATCGGTGAAACCGCGGACGTAGAGCTGGAGCGGGCCCTGCAGGTCGCCGGAGGCGTCGGAGCTCGATACGCGGTGGTGGGCAGCGGAGTGGACGCCGGAGCCAACGTGCGGTTCACCGCTGCCATCTACGACGTGGCCGACGGCGCCCGGGTCGGCGACGGCGCCAGGGTGGAGGGAAGCCAGGACGAGATCCTCGCTCTGGTGGACGCGCTCACCGTCGAGGTCGTCCGATCGCTTCTGGCAGGATCGGGGGAAGCCTCTCAGGCGCAGGCCCTTCGGGTGGCGAGCCTCCTCACCGAATCGGTTCCGGCCCTGCGGCACTATCTCGAGGGCGACGCCCATTTCCGCCGCTCACGGTTCGATCTGGCGCGGGACGCCTTCCAGAACGCCCTGGCGGAGGATTCGACCTTCGCCCTGGCACATTGGCGCCTCGGGGATACCTACGGGTGGATCGAGAGCATCGGCTCACCCAACAGTCGGGAGAGCCGACGACGCGCCGCGGCGCACGCCGACCGGCTGCCTGAGCGGGAGCGAACGCTTCTTCTGGTTCAGACCGCCATCGTGAACAACACGCTGGGCCAGGAGGAGATGGACATGCTCCGGGGGTACATCGACCGATACCCGGACGACCCGGACGGCTGGTTTCTGCTCGGCGAGGTCGGGCTGCATGCGTGGTCCGGCACGGGCGTGACCGACGCCGAACTCGAGGAGGCCCTGTACCGCACCGTCGAACTGGACCCGACGTTCGGACCCTACTACCAGCACGCCCTGCATTGGGCGACGGGCAAGGGCCATGAGGAGACGTACGATTCGCTCATGGCGGCGGCCGAAGCCGCTGGAGACGACCCCTACCGCCAGGAGATCATGCGCATGCGGTGGGCGCTCTTCCAAGGCGACGAGGCGGAGAGAGCCGCTGCAGCGGATCAGCTGGGAAGCCTGGAGCGCATCGACGTCGCCCGGGTGGACCAGGTGGCCGTCGGACTCGTGGACGAGGAGTTGTACCGTCTCGAGCCCCTCCTGCCCGAGGACCGCCTTGAGTTACGCGTTCGCCTGTACAGTCAACAGGGGCGCCTTGTGGAGATGGTGCAGTTGGCGGAGGCAGCCGGTGGGGACGCGCTGAGCGAGGCGGTGGCTCAGGCAGCCGGTTGGATCCAAGCCGGATCGGTTCCCGACGAGATCCCCGACCGCCTGGACCGTGCTCTGGGGTCGCCGTCGCCCGCCGACGGGGATGCGTACGGCGTCCGGTTCGATCTGGATCTCGCCATGGGGCGGACCGTCGACGTCGACGCGATGCGGGATTGGGTCGATGAGGAGATGGACGAGTGGCTTCCCGGGATGGCCCAACTGGATGACACGGTCGGCATTCGTCAGGGAGAGCTGATGTTTCTCGATGCGATTGTGCTGTTCGCTTCGGGTCGGCCCGAACAGGCGTACGAGATGATCACGGCTGTCGATACGCTTACCGACCTCGAGCCTCCCGTGGGGGTGGCGGCCAGCGCCGCGTTGACGGCCATCGAAGCCGATGAATACGAAGACGCCATCCGGCTGTTGGAGGGGATCTCACGCAGCGACGAGCGAACGCTCGCCAAGTTTCATCTCGGGAGGGCCTACGAGGCCGTCGGGGATCGTGAACGGGCCCTCGACGCGTACAGGACCTTTCTCTCACGAACGGCCTCGGCGGATGAGCAGTTGGGCGCCGTGATCCATGCCCGGGAGGCGGTAGCGCGACTCGGCGGCTGAGGCCGGCGGCGTGCACGAGAGCAACGCCTCTCCCATCCAGCAGCCCTCGACGCCGGGTGTCCAGACTGGTTTGTGATGCCCCAACCGTGTAGCATCGCGCCCCAGCATCGAATCTCAACCAGGAGTCTTTGCGACTCATGAGCCTGGCTGTCATGATCGCGCTCGGGGCGATCCTCATCCTCGCCATCGCCGATTTGTGGCTCGGCGTCGCGAACGATGCGGTCAACTTCCTCAACTCGGCCATCGGGTCCCGTGTGGCGAAACGCCGCACCATTCTGCTGGTCGCCGGGTTCGGCGTGCTCCTGGGGGCGCTCTCCTCGTCTGGACTCATGGAGGTGGCCCGACGGGGCGTCTTCGATCCGACGCGATTCGTCGGTACCGACGGGTTGCTCATGGTCGAGGCCATCCTCGCCGTCTACCTGGGGGTCATGGCAGCCGACGTGCTGCTTCTCGATCTATTCAACACCTTCGGCCTTCCCACGTCCACCACCGTTTCGATCATCTCGGAACTCGTCGGGGCGTCCATCGCGGTGGCCCTCTGGGCTACGCCCGGTGGCTTCTGGGATGCGCTGACCGTCATTCGGACCGGCCCCGTCCTCGGCATCTACACGGGCATCTTCCTCTCGGTGTTCGTGGCCTTCTCCGTGTCCGCGTTCGTCATGTTCGTGGTCCGCCTGCTCTTCACCCACGATCTGGACAGGACGTTCCGTCGTTGGGGTTGGCTGTGGGCCGGCCTGGCGACGACGTCCATCGTCTACTTCGTGCTGTTCAAGGGACTGCGCGGAGCCAGCCTTCTCGATGACGCGACGATGGCATCGCTTCAGGCGAACATCGGTTGGGTCGTTCTGGGGGTGTTCGTCCTCACCGCGGCGGCGACGGCCTCCTTCGGTGCCGCCCACGAGAAGGTTTTGGGCGTCATCATTCTCATGGGTACGGGAGCTCTGGGGCTGGCCTTCGCGGGCAACGACCTGGTGAACTTCATCGGGCCGGCGGTTGCCGCGTCCCAAGCCGTTCTCGTCGAGGGGGTCGACCTCTCCGGGCGGGTGCCCACGCCTCCGTGGGCGCTGGTCCTGGCCGGTGGTGTCATGGTGACGGCTCTATGGACTTCGAAGAAGGCCCGGCGGGTCACCGACACGGAAGTGCGGCTTTCCGCTCGGGAGCACATCGAGCAGCGCTTCGAACCGAATTCCGTGTCCGCCTCCTTCCTGCGCTTCGTCACGGCCCTTCTGCAGATCGTCGTCGTAGCCATTCCCGAGACGCTGCGGCGGTGGGGTCGTCGTCGCCTCCGACCGACGAGCCCGGTGACGGACGCCGCGCCGTACGACCGGTTGAGAGCTTCGGTGAACCTCACCGTCGCCAGCCTTCTTATCTCCATGGGAACCGCCTCGGGCCTACCCCTCTCGACCACCTACATCACCTTCATGGCCGCCATGGGTGCGGCGGTCGGCGACCGCAGCTGGACCGCCGAGGACGCCGAGCAGCGCATCGCGGGCATCTTTACCGTGTTGGGAGGGTGGCTGGTGACGGGTGTGATCGCGGCCATGGGCGCCTTCGTGACCGCGTCGATCATCGCTCTGGGCGGCACGCCGGGAACGGTGGCGGTCCTCGTCCTCGTCAGTTTCGGGGTGTGGCGCATGGCACCGGGCGACGAGGAGGACGAACAACTGGAGTTTTCCGGGGACCTGATGGGCTGACGACGTCCACGGCGAAACCAGTGCCCCCTCTCTCAGGTACGGGCCCTCGTCATGTGGTGGGGATCCTTGGGGCCGCGGTCTCGTGGGAGGGGCGG
>CALJKZ010000594.1 GCA_937983085.1 uncultured Gemmatimonadales bacterium | reverse complement strand
ACAGCAGAACCGAAAGTGCCCAGGTGAGTCCGAATCCGAGGAAGTGGCTCGACGCCTGAATCATCTCGCGGCGCCCATCCGATTCCTTCGAACCGTCATCCACCAAGGCCGTGCTCCTCGGCTGAGCGGGCCGATGTCACAGTCGCGACATCCCAGCACCGCGTAGCCTGCTAAAGGTAGCCCTTGTGAAAAAAAGCGCAAGCGGCCGAGAGCGCCGGTTTTCGGGCCTTCCGGCGCGATTCGGATATCCTCGCCGGAGGCCCGGTGCAGCCCTCTGAAGTCCCCCTCTTCCGTGCCGACACAACCCCGCTGAAGCGCCCCCGCGGTCCCTGCGCCGAGCGCGCGGGCGGGCCACTCCAGGGAAGGTGCGGGCGGACACTCCAAGGGCCGCGTGTCCGCGGACGGCCCACCGCGTCGGAACGACCGTCCACGCGCGCCCGAACGAAGGTCTGTGCAGGCTTCCGACCGGTTGACGGTCGCCCGCATGGGCTCGATCTTCGCCCCCTTCCCCGCGTGCGGCTCCGAGAGGACCCGTGCGGACCGGCACGGGTAAGGAGCGCGACCAGAAGCCGGAGCCTTCCGATTCGGAGAGTGCATGACGACGGACGAAGCGACCATCACCGACGAAGCGCCCGCCCCGGACGTGGACGTGCAGCTTCTGGAGCGGGCCTCGAACGTGGCCGCGGCCATGCGGCGCGAGGTCGAGAAGAAGATCGTCGGTCAGCACGAGGTCGTGGAGGAAATGCTCATCGCCCTCCTGGCCAACGGTCACGCGCTCTTGGTGGGCGTCCCGGGTCTGGCGAAGACGCTGCTCGTCCAGACCCTCGCCGAGGCGCTGGATCTCGAGTTCAGCCGGATCCAGTTCACGCCTGATCTCATGCCCACCGACATCACGGGCACCGAGGTCATCGAGGAGGACCGCACCACCGGCAAGCGGGTCTTCCGCTTCGTGAAGGGCCCGATCTTCGCCAACATCGTCCTCGCCGACGAGATCAACCGGACACCCCCGAAAACCCAGGCCGCTCTCTTGGAGGCCATGCAGGAGCGCGCGGTCACGGCCGCGGGAGAGACGTACACGCTGCCCCCGCCGTTCTTCGTCCTCGCCACGCAGAATCCCATCGAGCAGGAGGGCACGTACCCTCTCCCGGAGGCGCAGCTCGATCGCTTCATGCTCGAACTGCCCATCTACTACCCTACGCGGGACGAAGAGGAAGAGGTGGCCATGCGGACCACCGGCGAGGACGACGCTCAGGTGCGGGCCGTGGTGTCGGCTACCGAGCTCATCGAGCTGCAGCGATTGGTGCGCAGGATTCCCGCGCCTCCGTCCCTGGTGTCCTTCGCGGTCCGGCTCGCCCGGTCGACGCGCCCGGGAGACGAAGCCGCCTCCGTCACGTCCAACTACGTGTCCTGGGGAGCAGGTCCTCGGGCGTCGCAGTACCTGGTCCTCGGGGCGAAGGCCCGCGCAGCGTCGCGTGGCGCGGCCCTGCCGTCGTATGATGACGTGAGGGCGGTGGCCCCGGCGGTGTTGGCGCACCGACTCGTTCTCAATTTCGAGGCCGAAGCCGACGGTCGGAGCACCCGGGACGTGATCGCAGAGCTCCTCCAGGAGAGCCAGGGTTGGACATAGGTCGAAGTACCCTGGTGGGCCACCACCCACCGGAATCCGACGGGGACGTCGAGGTGGGCGCGCAGGACCCACCGAGTAGACACGGCGACGGGAAGGTGTGGCCATGATTGTGGCCGCCGCCGTCGTCGCCATCCTTCTCCTGGTCTCGGCGGTGCTCACCGCGGTCCACGATGCCGTCTTCCAGATCGGCGCCTCCCACCTCCGAACGCTGGAGGAGGAAGGCTTCGATGGTGCGGAGGATCTCCGCGACGTCCGCAACAGCGAGCATGACGTCGGCGCCGCGGTTCGCCTGGTCACCCATCTGCTCGACCTCTCGGCCCTCGCCATCATCGCCCTCACCGGCGTCTCGACGTGGGGCACCACGGGACCGGTGGCAAGCACGGTCATCGGGGTGGTCATCGTCCTGGCCGTCGCCGACGTCATCCCCCACCTCATCGCCGCGCGCCGCCCGGTTCGTTTAGCCCTCTCGGCGGCGCCCATCCTCCTGTCGGTGGAGCGGGTGGCGCGGCCCTTCACTGCTCCGGTGGCGAAGCTCGAGGACCGCATCGGGGCCGACGCGAACTCGGTGAACGACGAGCATCGGGAGCTTCGCGAGATCCAGGAGATCGGCGAGGAGGAGGGGGTCCTCGAGGCCTCGGAGAACCTCCTCGTGGAGCGGGCTTTCCGTCTGGACGAGCTCACGGCGTGGGACGTCATGGTGCCCCGGGTGGACATCTTCGCGTGGCCCGAGGACCGGACGCTGAGGGAGATCGTCGATGAACTGGCCGCCGTGCCCTACAGCCGAGTGCCCGTATACAAGGAGTCGGTGGACGACGTAACCGGGGTCGTGTACGTCCGCGAGGCGTACACCCGAGTGGCCAAGGGTGGCCTGGACGTGACGCTGGCCGAGCTGGCGAAGGAACCTTTCTTCGTGCCGGGCTCTCTCTCCCTCACCCAGCTGCTCAAGGGCTTCCAGGCGCGGCGGATCCACATGGGTATCGTCGCCGACGAGTTCGGCGGTACCGACGGCCTCGTCACGCTGGAAGACGTGCTCGAGGAGTTGGTGGGCGAGATCGTCGACGAGACGGACGTGGAGGAAGAGGCCATCGTGCGCATTGGTGACGATGTCGTGGTGTGCGATGCTGCCGTGGACCTGCGCGACCTGGACGAAGCACTCGGCGTCTCCCTGCGACAGGGCGAGCATCGCTCCCTCAACGGCTTCATCCTCGACGAGTTGGGTCACGTTCCCGACAAGGGCGAGCGCTTCGAGACCGAGGGCGTACAGATCGAGGTCATCGAGGCCAGCGACACGCAGGTGCGGCGCGCACGCCTGACCCGGCTGGCGCAGCGCGTGGAGGGCGAGGCGTGACGGGGGCCGTCACCCCACGGCCACTGATTCTCCCGTTCAACGGCAAGACGCCTCGAATTCACCCGTCCGCCTTCATCGCTCCCGGCGCCGTCCTCATCGGTGACGTCACCGTGGGCGAGGAGGCCAGCGTCTGGTTCGGGGCCGTGCTTCGAGGCGACGACCCCGACAACGGCATCGTGGTGGGACGCCGTACCTCGGTCCAGGACAACTGCGTCGTCCACGTGGGTCGATGGGGCCCGACCGTCATCGGTGAGGACTGCACCATCGGCCACGGAGCGAAGTTCGAGAGTTGTACCATCGGAGACCGGACGGTGGTGGGCATGAATGCCGTCATCCTCCAGGGGGCGACCATCGGCGCGGAGTGCCTCCTGGCGGCCAATACCGTCGTTCTCGAGAACCACGAGATCGCGACCCGCAGCCTCGTGGCGGGCGTGCCCGGCTCCGTGAAGAAGACCTTGGAGGGTTCGGCCGCCGAATGGATCGAGGGCGGCGGGGCGCACTACGTCGAGCTGTCGCGCGCCTACCTTCGAGAGGGCCTGGGTCGGGTCGGCGAATGACGGACGCGCGCGGTGAGTCCGACAGGACCTCGCAAAAGCCTGCTGCGGGCGACGACGACGCCACCACCGAGGAGACGTACTACTGCGACCTCTGCGGCCAGGTCATGCTGAACCTCCACTGCAAGCTCGTGTGCGAGCGGTGCGGCTACAAACGGGATTGCTCCGACCCCTGACCCGTACGCTCGGCGCGACCTCCACCTCGGAATCCGACCCGGGAGAGACATCACGATGGCTTCCCCTCGCCCCTCCATCCTCCCCCTCTTCACCGCGCTCTGCGTCGTCGGCGCCATGGCCGGCTTCGGCGAGGCGACCCCCCTGTCCTCGACCCCCCTTGTGCCTCCACAGGCCGCCGGAGCGCAGGACACCCCGCGGGCGGACCTCATCGACTCCGGCAGCGGCGCCTTCCCCCTCCGCGTCGACGACCGACTGACGGCAGAGGTCGCGAGGGCCGTGCTGGACGGACTGGGCGGCTTCGTGCGGCTTCCCGGGATCGGCGCGGAAGGTCCCGACGCGCCGGTCCACCTCCTCGTTGAGCTGCCGGCGACCACCGTCTTCTCCCATTTCGCCGTGCCCCCCATGTCGAGCTTCGGGTGCTGCCGAGGGACCCACATCCGGACGGTGACGGTGGCGGGTTCGGCGTCGGGCCCAGACGGCCCCTTCGAGGAGCTGGTGCGGTTCGACGTGGCCCCTGACGCCTTCGACGCCGACCAGGAGTTCCCGGCCGCGTCGTCGGCCGAGGTTCGATGGCTCAAGGTCACACTCGAGGGCCGGCAGGAACCGGATCCGGACGACTACCGGGGCACGGCCTTCACGGACCTGCACGGGTACGGCGAGCAGACGAGCCGGGAGGCCCGGGACGACGAGTTCACGGGCATCTTCCTCACCGGAGGCGGGGGCGCCGGACCCGACGGCAACCGAATCGAACTGGTGCAGAATGGCGCGCTGGTTCTCGGGTGCGTCCAATCTGGCGGTGCGGTCCGACCCCTCGAGGGAGGCATCGAGGGTGGCATCCTCAAGGTCCTCGCCGGCGACGGAGTCCCGAGTCTCTACCTCATCGACAGCCAGGGACGGCTCCTGGGCGTCGAGGTGGGCCGGTCGTACACCCGACGGATCGGGATCCCCGGCGGCAACCCCACCGACTGTTCGCCCCTGTCCGGCGAGGCCGAGAACGGCGTGGGTGTCTCCATCGACGCGTGCGAGTCGGCGGTGGTGTACGGCGTGAACTTCGACGTGGATTCCGACGTGCTCCGGCCCGACGCCGAACCCGCGCTCCAGCAGATCTTCGGGGCCCTCGAGTCTCGGCCGGGAGTGGCCGTCACGGTGGAAGGGCACACCGACTCCGACGCCAGCGACGCCTACAACCTCGATCTGTCCCAACGACGCGCCGCCGCGGTGGTGGCGTGGCTGGTGGACCGCGGGATCGAAGCCGGCCAACTCACCGCGCTTGGCGCCGGCGAATCCCAGCCCATCGCCGACAACGCGACGGCGGCGGGCAAGGCCGCGAACCGTCGGGTGGAGATCCGGCCGGAGTGCGCCGGCCCCGCATGAGGGAGTGACGACCTTCCGTCAGAGGCCGAGGATCGAGGTCATGTACCAGTCCACCATGGTCTGGCCCCACACGTAGGCCACGGCCGCCCCTCCCGCCAGAAAGACCCCGAAGGGAATGAGGCGGTGGAAGGCCTCTTCGTCGGATCCCACGAGGGCCAAGGAGACCAGCGCCCGAGCCATGGTGACGAGGAGGGCCAGAACGGACCCGAGGAAGACGGTGAGGGCCACGCCCCACGGTCCGAGGAACGCCCCGATCATCATCATCATCTTGATGTCGCCCCCGCCCATCGCCTGATCCACTCCGGCCTCCTCGAGGCGACCGGGCGAGAGCTTCCGGATGAGCCACGTGCCCAGCACGCCGACCAGCCAGAGGACGGCATAGCCCGAGGCGGCGCCGATGAACGCCGTGAGCCCGTCGATGCCCCCGGGAAGGAACGCCATGCCCAGTCCCGCCACCGTTCCGCCCAGCGAGAACTCGTCGGGAATGATGTAGAAGCGGGCATCGGAGATGGAGATCCCCAGGAGGATGGTCAGGAAGATCCCGGCCCGCAGGGCCTCCCACGACGGACCGTGGAAGACGAAGACGCCCGCCCAGACGAGGCCCGTGGTGAGCTCCACAAGCGGATACTGGACGGAGACCGGGTTGCCGCAGTGGCGGCACCGTCCCCGGAGGATGGCCCAGCTGAGGACCGGAACGTTGTCGTACCAGGCGATGAGCGTGTCGCACTGAGGGCAGCGCGAGCGCGGGCGGACCACCGACTGCTCCAACGGCCAACGGAGGGAGCAGACGTTGAGGAAGGAGCCGATGAGCAGCCCGTACACGCCCGCCAGCACGGGGATGACCCACTCAGTCACGCCGACGCCCTCGTTTGTCGCTTCCGATCATCCGTCGCCTCGTGGCTTCGTCCGGGTGAATTCCGACATGAGGATGGCGCCTGCGATTCCCGCGTTCAACGATTCCGCGGGTCCGGCCATGGCCACGGCCACCACCGCTTCGGCCGCGGCGCGGACGTCAGACCGTACTCCCGCCCCCTCGTTGCCGATGACGAGGGCGAAGCCGTGGGCCGGTGGGTCGACCCCCGCCGAACCCTCGGCGGACGCCGCCAAAATGGGAAGCTTCGCGGCTCGGCACGCCGCCAGGAGGGGGTCGCCCTTCGCCCGGACCACGGGAAGATGGAAGATGACGCCTGCCGACGCGCGGACGGCCTTCGCCCCCCACGGGTCCGTCGTACCGTCGAGGGCGACGACGCCGTCGAAGGCGAAGGCGACGGCGGAGCGCACGAGGGTCCCCACGTTGCCCGGGTCCTGGACGGCGTCGAGGACGAGCACACGTCGGCCGGGAGCCACGGCGTCACCGAGCTCGGCCGTCGGCTCCTCGGCGACCAGAAGTACCCCCTGGGGATGCTCGGTGTCGGCCACCGAGGCCAACTCGGCGTCCGAGACCTCGAGGATGTCATGACCGAGCCGGCCCATGAGGGACCGCCCCTCCTCGGTGGACCCGAGGCGAGGGCTCACGACGGCGAAGGACGTCGAGGCCCCTGCGTGAAGGGCATCGGAGACGGCGCGGATGCCCTCCACCAGCACGAGTCCCTCCCGAGCCCGCTGCTTGGTGGAGTGAAGCCGCCGCAGGAGCTTGGCGCGTCGTTCGCTCAGGGCCATCGACGGCTCCGCGCCGGAACGTCACCTTTCCAATCGACACGTCGGCATCCGACACAATCGGATTCGACGTCGGCCGAAGGTCCGACCGTGCCCGCCCACCCCTCAACCTCCAGCGCCGCTCCATGACCGAATCGTCGGACGTTCGCCCCGTAGCCCTGACCATCGCGGGCAGCGACTCGGGCGGAGGAGCCGGCATCCAGGCGGATCTGAAGACGTTTCATCGTTTCGGAGTGTTCGGGACCAGCGCCGTCACGGCCATCACCGCCCAGAACACCCTCGGCGTACAGGCGATCCACGCCGTTCCCGTCGACACCGTGCGCGCGCAGATCGACTCGGTGGTCTCGGACCTCCGCCCCGCCGCGCTCAAGACGGGAATGCTGGCCACGGCCGAACTCGCGGAGGAGGTGGCCGCCGCCATCGGGCACCACGGCCTCTCCCGCTATGTGATGGACCCCGTCATGGTCGCCACCAGCGGCGACCGGCTCCTGGAGAGGGACGCGGAGACGGCACTGGCGGCGGAACTCCTTCCCCTGGCGACGGTGGTGACGCCCAACCTCCAGGAGGCGGCCATCCTCACCGGTCGGCCCGTGTCGACCCTTTCGGACATGCAGGCGGCTGCGCGCTCGTTGGTGGATCAGGGAGCCGGGGCCGCTCTGGTGAAGGGCGGGCACCTCGACGCCGAAGCCGAGGCGGTGGACGTCCTCTGGGATGGCGCGGAGGAGCACCTCTTCCGCCACCCGTGGGTGGATACGGTCCACACTCACGGCACCGGGTGCACCCTCTCGGCGGCCATCGCGGCGGGCCTCGCCCTCGGGAACCCGCTTCCGGCAGCCGTCGAACGCGCCATTCGGTACGTCGGGCACGCCATCGCCTCCGCCCCCCGGCTCGGGAGCGGACGCGGGCCCGTCGATCACTTCGCCTCTCCGGACTGATCCGCTTCCGGCCGCCCGGGGACGCCGCTCGAGACGTCCGAGAGCCGCGGCAGAGCTTCCCGCAGGAGGTCCACCACCCTCTCTCCCGCTCGGCGTCCGGTCTCCAGAACCTCGGCGTGGCTGAGGGCGGTCGTGGAGAGGCCGGTGGCACGATTGGTCACCAGGGACAGGGCGGCACACGCCAGACCTGACGCCGACGCCACCACGATCTCGGGAACCGTGGACATGCCCACCAGATCGGCTCCCATTCGCCGCAGCATTCGCACTTCCGCCCGCGTCTCGTAGGCTGGACCGGTGACGGCGGCGTAGGTGCCTTCCCGCAGATCGAGCCCCACGGCCAACGCCGCGTCACGAAGGACGGCCCGTGGGGCCGCACCGAGGGCGTCACTCATGTCGGGGAAGCGATCCTCTCCGCGCCGAGGAGGACCCGCGAGGGGGCTACGGAATTGAACGCCGAGGACGTCCTCGATGAGCACCACGTCCCCGGGGTGCATGTGGGGGTGGATGGCTCCGGCCGCGTTGGTGAGCACCACGGCCCGGACGCCGAGCGAAGCGAGGATTCGAACCGGGGCCGCGACGATTCCGAGTGGGTGGCCTTCATAGACGTGGAAGCGACCGGCCTGCACCAGGATCTCGCTGCCTCCCAGGCGACCGTGGACGAAGGCGCCGGAGTGGCCCGCTACGCTCGGCGACGGAAGCCCGGGCACCTCCTCGAAGGGGATCCGGGTCACGTTCGAGAGCGAGGACTCCAGCGCTCCGAGCCCCGAACCCACCACGACGGCCACCGGGGGAACGGAAGGGAGGCGGTGGCGCAGGAGCGCGGCCGCCTCCTCTACCCCTCCCTCCGTGTCCGCCGGGACCGCACTCACAGGATCATCCCCGCCACCGTCGCCGTCATGAAGGCCGCGATGGAGCCCCCGATCATGGCCCGGAGCCCGAGGCGTGAGAGATCGTGACGACGGCTTGGCGCGATGCCGCCGATGCCGCCGATCTGAATGGCGATGGAGCCGAAGTTGGCGAAGCCGGAGAGGGCGTAGGTGGCGATGATCACCGAACGGGGATCCAAGGCTCCGCCGCCGGGAACGCCCCCCTCCAGCATGCCCGCGAGCTGGAGGTAGGCGACGAACTCGTTGAGGACCGTCTTCACGCCGAGGAGCGACCCCACGGCGGGGGCGTCGCTCCACGGTACACCCATGAGCCACGCCAGGGGCGCCAGGGCCCCACCCAGGATGGCCTCGAAGGTGAGGTCGCCGTACCCGAAGAAACCACCGACCCACCCGAGCATCCCGTTGGCGAGTTGAATGAGGGCGACGAAGGCGAGGAGCATGGCACCGACGTTCAGAGCCAGGTTGAGGCCCTCCGACGCTCCCCGGGCCGCCGCGTCGATGACGTTCACGTCGGGGCGCTCCACCGTGATGCTCAGCTCTCCCGACGTCTGGGGGATGTCCTTCTCGGGGAGCATGATCTTCGCCACGACCAACGCCGCCGGTGCCGACATGACCGAGGCAGCGATGAGGTGACCGGCGATGTCCGGGAAGTAGCCCACCATCATGCCCACGTACGCCGCGAGTACCCCGCCCGCCACCGTGGCGAAGCCGGCGGTCATCACGGACATGAGTTCGGACTCGGTCATGGACTCGATGAAGGGCTTCACGAGGAGGGGGGCCTCGGTCTGACCGATGAAGATGTTGCCCGCCGCCGAAAGGGTCTCGGCACCCGACGTCCCCATGGTCTTCTGCATGATCCACGCGGCGGCCTTCACCAGAAGCTGCATGACGCCGAGATGGTACAGCACCGTCATGAGCGCCGAGAAGAAGATGATGGTGGGCAGCACGTTGAAGGCGATGGTCGCTCCGGTGCGTGCCACCTGCCCGGGCAGCGCCTCGAAGCCCCCCTGACCCACCACCTGGGTCCCTACGGGCACGGTGTCGTACACGAGGTTGCCGAAGATGAAGGCGGCGCCGTCGAGGGTGAAGCCGAGAAGGCGGACCACCGCCACTCCCATCACATCGAAGACGTCGGCGCCCAACGGGGTCTTGAGGATGAAGAGCGCGAAGGCGAACTGGAGGGCGACGCCCCATGCGACCACGCGCCAGGGAATGCGCGACCGATCGGTGCTGAGTCCCCACGCGACCATGCCCAACACGAGGAGACCGAGCAGGGAACGCAGACGCTCCAGCACCGTGACGTCCAGCGCCAACTCCCCCATCAGCCGCGCTCCGTCATCAGCCAGCCACCGCTGTGACCCTCGGGCCCCAGAGACACCTCACCACCATCCCCCATGGTCGATCTCTTCCCGGCGCAGGACCACCCCGCGACGCTTGGCGCCCACCAGCTTCGGATTCCGGAAGACGAAGATCAGGATCACCCCTGCGATGAAGCCGCCGATGTGGGCGCCGTACGCGACCCCACCTCCACCGCCCAGCGCCGTCGACGCCGAGCCCGCGAGCTGGAGGAACATCCAGTACCCGAGCATGACCCACGCCGGGAGAGGGATCACGCGAATGAAGAAGACGAACCAGAAGAGGGTGTCGATGCGGGCCCGGGGGTAGAGGACGACGTACGCACCCATGACGCCGCTGATGGCGCCCGAGGCACCGACCATGGGGATGGTGGAACCGGGGTCGGTCCAGATGTGGGCCAAGGCGGCGGCCAATCCCGTGACGAGGTAGAAGAGCACGAAACGGAGGTGCCCCATGGAGTCTTCCACGTTGTTGCCGAAGATCCAGAGGAACCAGAGGTTGCCGATGAGGTGCATCCACCCGCCGTGCATGAACATGGACGTGAAGAGCGCCTCCCAGGTCAGGCCCCCGAGGCGACAGGGGCCGGGCGAGCCTCCCTCGGACGATCGCGCGTCGACCCCGCCCTGCGTGCCTCCGGTGACGACGTCCCACCACGACCCCACCTCGGCGGGGATCGCGCCGTAGGCGCACACCGACCCGACCATCGCTTCCGCCGTGAGTCCGGCCCCCTGGACGAACCACCACGCCGCCCCGGTGACCCCCAGGAGGAGGACCGTGATCACCGGGAAGATCTCGGTAGGGTTGTCGTCGTGGAGGGGGAACATGCAGGGGGGTCGAAGGGAGGGTCATCCGAGCGTCCACCAAGGTACCTCCTGAAGGCTCGACGGGCCCGTGGGTACCGAGGCCGCGGCAGATTCTGCCACATCGGCAGCGCAGGCGCGACCGAGGCCCGAAACGCCGCCAATACGGCGGCATTTGCGGGGTCAGGGGCGGCATGGGGATTGCACTTCGGTGATCCCGTCCAACTGCAACGTCAACAACGCATTCGAGGAGAACATGGGTAAAGTCATCGGGATCGACCTCGGCACCACCAACTCGGTGGTCGC
>CALJKZ010000593.1 GCA_937983085.1 uncultured Gemmatimonadales bacterium | reverse complement strand
CGTATCTCACGGTCGCGCGTCGGATCTCGTTTCTGGGACTCTCTTGGCTCATCGGGCGCCTCCTTCGGTTGGTCGGTACGGCCGGGACCGACCGCAGGGGCGCCCGCGGACCGCGCGGACGAGCGTCGCTCGCGCGGCCGGGAGCCCCGGAGAGCTACCGGGACCTCGTCCGTGCCGGGGGCGGGCGCGCCGGCCGTCGTGGGTCGGGGCGCCCACCGGAAACAGAAACGCCAGCCGCTGAGTGGCTGGCGTTGCGATGGCGGCGACCCGCTCCGTCCGAACGTGCGCGGCGGCCGCCGTGGAGTCCAGTGTACGCATGGAGCGCCCCCACCGCAAGCGGCGGCCGGGCGCCCGCCCGCCGGAGAACCGTCTAGCCTGCAGGCTAGCGGCTCTTGCGGATCGGCTCGAAGCCCTCGCGGTAGAGCTCGTCGGTGATCCGCGCCTTCGGGTCGCGCAGCGCCCGGCGCACGTCCTTCGTGTGGGGCATCAGACTCTGGGCTAGGCTGAAGATCGGGTTGGCGTCCTCGATCTCGTAGGGTGTCCAGCGCACGGCGCAGGCGATCGTGGCGTCGGTCAGGTTGTTGACCGCGTGCCACCACCACGGCGGGTTGATGAGCACGTCCCCCGGCTCGAGCCGGGCCGAGTAGACGGGCACGTGCTCGTACAGCGGGAAGGTCTCGCGCTGCTCGGCGGCCGGTCGACGGTGGTCGACCGGGCTGTCGCCGTAGCCGCCGGTCTTGTGGAGCAGACCGTACATCCAGAAGGTGTGCTTCGGATGCACGAAGAACCACTCCTTCTCGCCGTGCACGTTGAAGAAGATGTTCAGGTTGTTGGCGCAGTGGAAGTTGGTGCCGGTCCGCGAGCCGCCGATGAAGAGATGGGTCCCCAGGTGCCGCCCCCGTCCCAGGTGGGGGAGGAACCGGTCGAGCTCGAGTTGGGCCTCGAGGTCGGGGTGATCGTTGAAGATGTTGGCGATGTTCTGCGCGTAGAGGTTCTCTTCCTTGGGGTCGAGGATGTCGGCGATGGCGTCCGAGAGCTTCCCGGGAATGTCCCACTTCGTCTCGGTCGCGAGCAGGCCGGGATAGTCGCCATAGCGCTCGCGGAAGAAGCTGGGCGTCCGGTTCCGCACCGCCGCGACGTCGCGCGCGGCGCCGTCGAAGATGACCGGACACGGCCGGCGGACGAAGGTGTCGAAGTCGGACTCCGACAGGGTCTCCGGCGGTACGCGCGGGATGTCGCGATCACCCGCGCGCGCGGACGGAGCCGCGTCGAGGAGGCGCTCCTCGAGCTGGGAGCGGAGCGCTTCGAAGCGGCGCGCGTGCGGCGCGAACTGCATCGGGAAGGCGTCGGCCAGCGACCGGCAGAGCTCGAAGTGCTCGATGGCGGCGGTGGCGACCGGATCGGCCTCGGGGGCCGCTCCGGCCATCTCGGCGGCGATCTCGACCAGGCTGACGGGATGTTCGTCGCTCATACTCGGCGAGCTCCGGACTCGGTGCGCCGTGGCCGCATTCTACTCAGTCGTGAGGTCAGTCGAGGCGTAGGCAGTAGCGGACCGCGCCCGCAGCGTCGCGACGGCACCCGACGCGCACCGGCATGCCGATGCGGAGCAGGACCTCGGCGGCCGCCCCCTCGACGCCGGCGATCGGCGCCACCAGCCGGCCGAGGCCCTCGGCGAGGTCGATCAGTCCGAGGACGTAGGGCGTTTCCATCTCGCGGCCTCCCCGGCGGACGAGCGTCCAGCTGTGGAGGTCGCCGCGACCGCTCAGCGGCACTTCATCGAGGTCGGCCGAGAGGCAGTCCGGACAGCGGGAGCGGGCGGGGAAGCAGCGCTGTCGGCAGCTTCGGCAGATCTGCGCCAGGAGCTCGCCGCGCGCCAGGCCGCGCCAGAAGGCCTCGGCCGGTGACGCGGACGTCGCCTCGGCGGACGGAGCGGGGGGCGTCGCGGCGACCACGTCAGTCTCCCTGGAGGATCAGGACCAGCGCGTCGTTCAGCATACCGGCCTCGGTGTGCACGAGGCCCGTGCGGGCCCCCTCGACCTGGCTCGCGCCCATGACGCCCCGGATCTGTCGGACGATGGTGATCGTCTCGTAGAACGGTGTCACGGCCCAGGGGTGTCCGCGCGCGAGCAGCCCGCCATCGGTGTTGATCGGGATACGTCCGGCGATCTCGGTCGCGCCGGTCGCGAGAGCCTCGACCATGCCGCCGCGCCCGAAGAAGCCCATATCCTCCGGAATGATCAGCTCGTGGGAGCTGAATGGGGCGTAGATCTCCGCCACGTCGACGTCGTCGAGACCGATGCCGGCCTGCTCGAGCGCCTCGGCCGTCGCACGCGTGGTGCTCACGAAGCCGGCGATCGGCTTGTCCGTCCCGTCGGTGGGGACGAAGCTCGAGTCGTCGTGGTACTCGCCCAGGCCGGTGAGCCACACGGGTCGCACGTCGAGCGTGCGGGCGACCCGCTCGGAGACCAGGACCACGGCGGCGGCGCCGTCGAGCGAGACCGGCGCGTCGAGGAGCTTCAGGGGCGTGCAGAGCGGGGGCGACCCGAGGACGTCGTCGACGGTGATCGGGCGGGTCAGGGCGGCGTGCGAACTGCCCACCGCGTTGCGCCGGTCGCGCACCGCCGCCAACGCGAAGTCACGCTCGGTGGCGCCGGTCTCGTGCATGTAACGGCGGGCCGAGAGGGCGTAGGCCCAGAGAGTGCCCGGCGGACCGGACGGGGCGAGCGGGGGCGGGTTCGGGAATACGATTCAGCTTGATGACGGAACGCTGGTTTCGGTCTACAGCTACCGGCGGGAGGATGAGAAGACGTATGTCGAAACCGTTCGGTGGCGGGCGCCGTGACGGTTGCGCGGTTGTGACGAGTGAATCGCCTTCCGTTCGTGGAGAGCGTGTACGCTTGCACGGTTGGATGGCCGGTTTTCTGCGGGAGCGGGGCAAGGCTTCGAAGTGTTCACGATTTTCGCGTGGGGGGTCTCCGACGTCGGGTGCTGTTGATCGGGGAAGAGAATGCAGAACGGGAGAGGTGCGCATCGGGCGTTGTGGTCGGTGTCGAGACATCTGTTGAGGGTTGTGGAGTGGGATGAGGGTGCTCTGCCAATAGGGGGGGCGTTGCGCTGGTGGGACGTGTTCGCGGCGCGGTGTCGAGTCGACCGCGGGCCATGAGCTGACGCTCATGGCTAATCGCTGGCGCCGCTTCGCGGCTCGGGATTGAACGTGCGTCTTCGGTATCCATGAGCTTACGCTCACGGCTATCTGCTGGCGCGGCTGCGCCGCTGTTTTGCTGCGGTCGTTGTACTCTTGATTGAATCGGTTGGGCCGGCGTCTGACAAGCGGCGGGAGCATTTAGCCGTGAGCGTCAGCTCATGGCATCGGTGTCGACACCATTCAGGGTGAGCCGCGGAGCGGCGGGAACGATCATGCGTGGTGTTCCGCCTCGAACAGCCAGTGACGATCGAATTCGATTCCGTGACGCCGCAGGAACGCGATGTACTCCTCCTCGAACGTCGTCGTCCGGTGATGCTCGCGCTGATTCCGGACATATCGCTGAACCGAAGGAATCTGCGAATCGCTGACGGTAAACGCAGCGTAGCCTTTCTGCCACTCGAAGCGCGATCTCGATTCCGGCAACTGATTTACCCAGCGCGAGGCGTTGGCCTTGATGTCACGGATCATGTCCGAGAGCGCTCTGGCGGGAGGAGAATTGGCAAGGATGTGGAGGTGGTCCTCGATGCCGCCGATCTGAATGAGATGTCCATTGAGTTGGCGGATGGTGCCGCCGATGTATTGGTAGAGGCGCTCCTGGAGTTTTTCGTGAATGAGAGGGCGGCGGAGTCTGGTGCTGAAGATGACGTGGTAGGTGAGGCTGGTGTACGCGCCCATGGGTCCCGCCCTTGCTGGCGCCGCTTCGCGGCTCGGGGTTCAACGTTAGTCATCGGTGTCCATGAGCTGACGCTCACGGCTATTGGCTGGCGCGGCTGCGCCGCTGTTTTTTGGCGTCGGGCTGCTGTCAGGTATCCATTAGCTGACGCTCACGGCTAAATGC
>CALJKZ010000592.1 GCA_937983085.1 uncultured Gemmatimonadales bacterium | reverse complement strand
GGGGTTCCTACGGTCGCCCGGGGGCCCCGCGCGGTCCGCCCTCGGAGAAGATCTGGAAGGCCAGGGCGTCATGCTCCAGAGCGCGGGCCCTGTCCGCGTCCCCTCCGGCCAGGTCGACGACGTTGGAGAGTTGGAGGGCGAGGACATAGTACTGGAAGGGAATCATGAGTGTGGACCGATCGGCCCAGATGTCGCGATCTCTGAGACCCCGATAGAGGTAGACCTCGTCGTAGAGCCTCAGGGTCTGATCCACGTCGTACCAGTCGCCACCGTACTCGGGGGCACCCTGCACCAGGCCCAGATGCTCGTCGGTCTCCAGGTTCCGAAGCTCGAGCTTGGTGGTCAGTCCGTGGCGCACACCCCACCGCTCCAGTCCGAGTTGGGTCATGAGCCCTGCAGAGGACGAAAAGAAGATGGGCCGCTCGCGTCCGGAGTCGTTGATGATGCGCAGCGCCAACTGCTGTGCCCGGTCGAGGACCATGCCTTCGGGATAGGTGACCGCCAGCTTCGGGAAGGGAATCGTGAGGTCTTCAGGGAGTCGCATGGCTGTCACGGAATCCATGACATCCTGACTCAATACGGTGATGGGCCGTGAAGGGAGCGGGCGATCGTCGTGGAGCCCCGGGAAGGCCTCCGGGTCGTACACCCTTTGCCGACCGGGGGTCGTCAGGTCCTGCAGCTGCTTCGGGTACCAACTCGTGTAGAGGTACTGACCCACCACCACGGTGACATCCGGCCGGATGCCCTCCACCTCCTGCAGGTACCAGAGGGGGAACGTGTCGTTGTCGCCGTTGGTGAAGAGGACCCCGTACGGTTCGACACTCACGAGGAGGTCGTACGCCCAATCCCTCGCGGCATAGTCTCCACTTCGACTTGCCCAGCCCCAGTTGAGCATGAGGGGGAGGAATGCCACGACGAGGACCGGCGATGCCGTAGCGTAGTTGCGACGGCTCCCCCCCATGAACGATGCGATGGCATGCCAGCTTCGGGCGAGACCGATTCCGGCCAGCGATCCCCAAAAGAGGAAGCCTGCCACGTAGAAGTAGTCGCGTTCCCGGACCTCCCGAAGGGACTGGTCGAGTCCGGCGTGAAGGGAGTACCCGTGCCGGAAGTTCAGGTAGACCACCAGACCGATGGTCAGCGTGGCCGCGAGCACCGAGAGGTAGGCACACAGATTCCGCTCGACCTTCCAGGCCGCGCTGAGTCCGGCGATCCCCAGCGCCAGGAAGAGAAGCGTGAAGGGGAGCCGCACGAGTTGAGGGAGCTCCGACGGGGCGAGGCCCCGGGCCCACTGCCACTCGAAGTACTGGAGGTACGTCGCCATCTGGGCGCCGAAGGAGGCCTTTCGCTGCGTGATGGGTGGGGACTGGTACTGCTCCCGGGTCAGGGAGGAGGCCAAGGCCGGGCAGCCAGCCTTCCCGAGGGTGTAGATCGCGATGGCCGCCCCCGCCGTCGACGCGCAGGTGGGGTCCCCTTCGTTGATGACCGGATCCTGAGCCGCCCGGATGGGGAGGACGAAGTTGAACGACAGGCCCAGCACCACGAGGAGCAAAGCCCGCGACAGGAAGTCGGGGCGAAACAGCCTCGGGGCTCCCGCGAGGAGCACCAGAACGGCGAGGGCCGGCATCGGCAAGACCGACATCAGATGGCTGGTGGACCCGATGGCCATGAGGAAGAGGGCTACGAGAAGGCCTCGCTCACTCCCCGGTTCCTCCCGGCGGTCGTACCATCGCACGGCAAGCCAGCTGACAGCAGCGATGATCAGAACGGAGAGGGTATAGACCTTCTCGTTGACGTTGGATTGGTTCCAGACCGTGAAAGCCGTAGGGCCGACTACGGCCGACGCCCCGGCCCCGATCCGGGCGAGCTCCGGCCTGGCGAAGACGCCTACGAGGACACGGTGAGCGACCAGGAAGAAGAAGCCCGTCGCCGCCGCGCTCGTCGCCGCTGCAAAGAGATTGATGCGCACGGCGACGGAGAGTCCCGTTGGCGCCAGCAGCAGACTCCACACCTTGGCGACGACCACGAAGAACGGGTTTCCCGGCGGATGCGGGATCCCGAGGATGTGCGCCGTCGCGATGTACTCGCTGGCGTCCCAGAACCCGGTGGTGGGCGCCAGGGTCGCCACGTAGAGCAGAAAGGCCCCCAGGCCTGCGAGGGCCGCGGTGCCATACGGTGGTGACTCTTCACCCATCTGCCGCCCCCTCCCCTGGTAGACCATCGCCAGCCACCGCCTCCACGAGTTCCAACACGCGATCCACCTGTTCGGGTCCGTTGTAGACATGGGTGGAGAGCCGCATCCATCCGTAGCCGTACTCGCCGATGACCCGGGTGCGGACGGCTGCGGTCCGCGAAAGGTGCCGTTGTAGCGCAGCCGACTCCACCCCCTCGACGGCAAACGCGACCATCCCCCCCTTCAGCCCCTCGTCCGAGGGGGTCACCACCTCCACCCCGTCCATCGCCCTCAGGCCGTCTTCCAAGCGGCGCCTGAGATATCGACCCCGTCCCTCCACCCGTTCCATCCCCAGGGCGTGAAGGAACTCCGACGCCGCGAGAAGCCCGGCGAGCCGAGACTCGTCGATGGTCCCCAGATGGGTGAACCGATGCGCCCCGAGCTCGAGGTCATCCCAGCCCCCGGAGGCCAGAGTGGGCCAGAGGTCCTCCCGCCACGCACCGGAGAGGTAGAGGAGACCGCACCCTTGGGGTGCGAGCATCCACTTGTGGGGGGAGCTTGCATAGAAATCGCAACCGATGCCGTCGAGGTCGACGTCGAGCATCCCCGGAGGATGGGCGCCGTCGACGCACAACGCGATGCCCCGGTTCCTGCACCGTCGGGCCAGCTCCTCCACGGGGAGCCGGGTGCCGGTGGTGAAGGTGAGGTGCGAAACGCTCACCACCCGGGTCCGCGACGACACCCGGTTCCAGATCGCCTCCACAAGTTCGTCCTCGCTGGAGGCGGGGACGGGAAGTGGCGCGACGGTGAGGGACACCCCCCTGCGTGCAGAAACCACCCGCCACGGCTCCAGGCCGCCGATGTGTTCGTGATCCGTCGTGACGACGTCCTCTCCCTCGGAGAGCGCCAGCC
>CALJKZ010000591.1 GCA_937983085.1 uncultured Gemmatimonadales bacterium | reverse complement strand
CCTTCCCCCGGCTTGACCACGCACTCGTCGGCGCCGGCCTCGAGAAGCTCGAGTTCGTCGCGCGCGTTCTCCGAGTTGGTCAGCACGATGACGGGGAGGGCCTGGGTCGAAAGCTGTTGCCGGATGATGTGGATCAGCTCTTTGCCGTCCATTTCCGGCATGAACAAGTCCATCATCACCAACGAAAACGCCTCGTCGCCAGACTCGATGATCGCCTGGGCCTTCACGCCGTTCGCCATCTCGAGAACCTCGAAGCCCATGTTGCCCAGCACGCTGGCGACGAGCTTTCGATCCTGTTCTTCGTCGTCCACCACCAGAATGGGTCCGACCTCATCGGCTTTCTCATCCCGGATGGGGACGACGCCCAAGCCTCGCTCCAACTCCTCGACGGTCGTCTCCCCACGAGCCACACGTTCGAGTCCGACCTCGGCGAACGTCCGCATGCCGTCGGCCTGGGCGGCTCGTAGAAGCTCGGCGTCGTTGGGGTCTCGACTCAGAACCGCCCGCATCTCTCCGGTGACGAGGAGGACCTCGGGAATCGGGATCTGCTCCTTGTACCCGGTTCCGGCGCATGCCTTGCAGCCGACGGCCCGCTTCACCGGCGCGATCCCCAGGACCGATGCCAGCTTCGCCTCCCGTGACTTGGCGTCACGCTCCGGGTCGAAGGGGCGAGCGCAGTCCTGGCCGAGCCTGCGGACCAGACGGAGGGAGATCACCGCGTGGAGGGACTCGGCGAGGCGTCCGGCCGCGAGCCCCATGGCGATGAGGCGGCGCACCCCCGACACGGCGTCGGAGGGGTGAACCGTGGCGAGGCCCTTGCGACCGGTGATCGCCGTACGGAGGGCTATCCTGGCTGTAGCCAGGTCACGGATCTCACCCGCGTGGATCACGTCGGGGCTCCGATCCAGTAGCTGGCCCAGGGTCTCGGCGAATGAAAGGCCGGACGACGCGTCGTACTTGATCTGCGTCACTCCGGGGACGACCAGTTCCGGGCGACCCTCCAGGGAGATGACGCTTTCGTTCTTGAGCTCGGCGAGTGCGGCGTAGATGAAACTCGTCGTGCCCGAGCGGGCCGGCCCCGTGACCACGACGAGTCCCTCCTTCCTCGCCAGGATCTGCTGGATCTTCTGAGCCTCCAGACCCGCGAAGCCGAGGCCGTCGATGGTCGGGACCTCGTAGGGATCGAGGATGCGTACCGAGACCAGTTCACCGTCGGGGGTCGGGGTCGTGAGGAGGTGCGCCCGCTTCTCGACCTCCGGGCTGATCTGTACCGGGATGCGGTCGTCCGGGTTCATCCCCGGCTGATCGAAGGCCAGGTGCTTCAGGCGCGCCACCAGGCGCGAGTGGGCAGTCGAGGGCAGGGGGACGACCTGCTGTAGCACTCCGTCGATGCGGTAGCGCACGCGCCCCTGCTCGTGGCCGGGCTCGATATGGATCTCCGTCGCTCGGTATCGAACCGCTTGCTTGAGGATGACGTCCGCCAGCTTCACTACGGACGGGTCCTCGAGCTCGAAGCTCGTGAACATGCCCTTGCCTTGGTTCGTGACCACCTGGAAGTCGCTGTCGGCGACCTGGGCGACCAGGGTCTGCAGTGCATTCTTCGGGGCGCGGGCGGGGGCGTAGGCACGCTCGAGCGTCCGGGCCAGGGCAGCCGGGCTCGCCAGCATGAAGACCGGCTTGCGGCTGGCGTGCGCCACGATATCCCGATGGGCCGCTCTGTTCGCAGGATCGGAAGTGGCGACGACGATGGTGTCGGCCGTCGTGCTGAGAGGGAGGATCCCGTAGCGGCGGGCCACGGCCTCTGGAATCATCTTGACGGCCTGCGGATCGTACGTGTCGACGTCGGCCACGCCGATTCTGAAGAAGCCGGCAATCTTCTTCGTGAACTGCGTGTCCTGCAGCTTGCAGTGGGCCGCCACCTTGGGCCACGCCTGACGGAGGGCGGCGATGTCGGGCCGTCGGGGCAAGGGAAGATCGAGGCCGGCGTGGGCCGCGACGTCTTTCAGCCAGTGGTTGGACGACGATTGAGACATGTGCGTACGCGGAGGGCTCATGGGCGGGCGCCTAACTTAGCGCTTGGACAGCGGGGTGTGTCCACCCTTGGACCTTCACGGATATGCGCCGCAGGCATGGGTGGGGTCCGGACACCATGTGTGCAACATCGGGGGAGGTGGGCGTCTACACCTCTCGAACACGGCACGAGCACCCCGGGGGGAGTGCAATCCACGTAGAACCGGAGGTAGCCCCCATGAGACGCCTACTCGTCATCGCAGCCAGTCTGACCGTCCTTTCCGGAGCGACCGATGCGCCG
>CALJKZ010000590.1 GCA_937983085.1 uncultured Gemmatimonadales bacterium | reverse complement strand
GGGCACGGTGGAGCTCGGCGGAGAGAACCGCGAGATGACCGTCCTCTTCGCCGACATCCGCGGCTTCACGCCCTTGACGCAGGGCATGGAGCCTCAGGAAGTCATCGGATTCCTCAACGAGTGCATGGACAAGCTCAGCCGCGCCGTGGACGCCGAGGGCGGCGTCGTCGACAAGTTCATCGGCGACGAGATCATGGCCGTGTTCGGAGCACCCGTGGCTCAGGAGGACCACGCCTGCCGGGCGGTCCGGGCGGCGCTCCTCATGCGTGAGGGTGTGGCGGAGATGAACGCGGAGCGCTCGCGCAGAGGCGACCCGCCGCTGTCCGTGGGCATCGGCATCGCCAGCGGAGTGGCGGTAGCCGGCAACATGGGCTCCACCGATCGACTGAACTACACCGTGCTCGGCGAGACCGTGAACCTGGCCGCCCGTTTGACGGACCAGGCGAAGCCCGGCGAGATCCTCATCAGCGAGCTGACCCACGAGCAGGCCACCGACGGGTTGGTGGCGTCGTGCGTGGGCCGCCGGGATCTGAAGGGGTTCAGCGAGGGGTCGCTGATCTACTCGGTGGAGGCCTTCGAGGACGCGGGCGCTCCTGCGGGCTGAGGGGCCTCAGAACTCCCACCAGAGTCGAAGCCCCACGAAGTCTGTGTCCCCGTCGGGCGCGACGGACTGGAGCTGCCGGTAGCCGGAGAGGAGCAGCCCCACATTGCGGCTCAGGCGGTACCCGACGGCGCCCTCGTACCGTCGGACGTCGTAGTCCCAATCCTCCGCCACGCCACCCACCTCGAAGGGGCGGAAGTCGATGAATCCGCCCCTCACCGCCACGAACAGACCTGCCACCACGTCGCTCTGCGCTTCGAGGCTGCCACTGATGCCCGCCGGCGTGCCCACGACGTTGGGCACCTGCCAGCGGTCCCGGATGACCTCCGCGCGGATCATGGCCGGCCCTCGGGCGAAGGACACGTCGGCGGAGATGAGCTCCTGATCGAAGTCCTGGAAGTCGTCGGGCGGGGCGCCGGTGGGCTGACCCGGCGGGGACGCATCCACCTGGGACTGGGGCTCGGCGAGCCAGGGGCCCCGATTGTACGACGCCCCTACCTCGAGGGACGCCGAGACCTTCCACCGCGCCCCCGCCACCACCGAGGGCCGCTCGAGACGTCGGGTATCGAAGCGCCACTGCCGCGGGTTGCTCGAAGGGGCACTGTTCATGACCGCGCCGCGCAGGTCTACCGGACCCACACGACCAAAGACCATCCCCCCCCACTGGTAGGGGACGTCCCACACCTGAGGCGCCCCGGGCAGGTCGATCTCCGTGACGGCGTCCTTCCACCGCATGAAATCGTCCCCGTCGATGGGATGTCGCCACCGATTCATGACGGTGCGGTAGTCGTACGCCAACGGCGGACTCAGGAACGGATCCACCGGGCTGAGGTGGCGTAGCGCGTACGAGCCGAAGGGGCTGGCGAACCGACCCAGCTGCACGCCCCCGTTTCCCGACTCGGTCACCACCCGGACGAAGGCCTGCTCCACGCGTGTGCGCTGGGGCGCCCGGAGATTCTCGAGGCCGTTGTCGTTCCGCAGCTCGATGAGGGAGTAGATGTGGTCGCCGAGAAAGATGTCGGCGAAGACCCTGAGCCGATGGGTGCGGAGCGTCCCGTCGCCATGCTGCATCTCCCGGGCGAGGTCCACGTGGCAGGCGTCGCACTCCTCGGACGACAGCGGCGAGGGCACCCATTCGTTGGAGATGTGGGAGCCCTCGATGTCGAGTCGGCCCGACAGGAGGAGCTGGAAGAACCCCGACGCGGAGATGTACTCCAGCCCCAGGTCCTGGAACGTGGGGAGTTCGGGGAACTGCGCCGCGGCGGGCGCAGGCAAACCGACGAGGGCCAGACAGAGGAGGACCGCGCCGGCGGCGCGGCCCCCCTCGGCCCTCAGAACGTGAAGCGCGTGATGAAGCGTCCGGAGCCGGCGCCGCCTCCGGTGCCGTCGCCGTTGAACGTCCCCGTGAAGGTCGTGACCTCCGCGCCCGGCGTCCCCGGGATGACCGGGGTTCCAGGGCGCAAGCTCACCGTCACTACGTAGTTGGTTTCCGGGACGTCGCATGAAGACCAGTATTCGAGTCGCACGGTGTAGGTACCGCGAGCGGCGGCACCCTTCGCCCAGCCGATGTTCTCCTGCCAGATCTCGGAGGTCGAACAGGCGGCGTTCGCATCCAGATCGAGCTGGCCGCCCGCCGCGCTCCGGTTGCCAAAGTAGATCTCGTTGCCGTCCGGGTCTATCACGTGGAGATCGCCGTCGTCCTCGGTGTCCCACGTCGCGCTCACCTGGATGTCCCCACCGGCCACCGCGATGGCGTCCAGGGTGAGCCGGGCGTACGGCCCGAACTCGCCTCCGGCGTTGGCGACGGCGACGAAGTAGTCGAACTGGAGCTGCGGGACCAGTCCCGCCAGGGTCACCACCAGGCGGGCGTCAGCCCGACTCGACGGCACGTTGGCCATGAAGTAGCCCTCCACGCCGTCCACCCTGACCACGACCGTGGAGAAGTCGCCCGATGCGGTCATGTCGAGCTGGAGGCTCCCGCCGGTGATCACCCGGCTGGACGTCGGCATGTTGGCGGTGGGTCCGCTCCCCGGCGGGGGCGCAGTGCCCTCGAAGTAGTCGGCGCGGATGCCGTCGACGGTGACTCGAGCCAGATAGGTCTCGATTTCCGGTGTCACGAACAGCGTGTTTTCGCTGCCGCATGCGGCCAATGCCAGACACAGAAGTGCCGAGCCGGTGATTGTACGTGCTCTCACAACGAACCTCCCCGATGGGTCGTCGCTTGGAAACAGATGTTTTTCGCTCTGTTCGAAGGTGTACCCATTCCGGAGGGAAATGCCAGGATCTCGAACGGCGCTCCCAACGCCATGGATCTTTCCTGCCGAAACGGCCGCGAATATCTTGAGGGCTGCGGCCGATCATGGCCGCCACGACGCGACTGCCAGCGGCCGCTGGACAGCCCTCCGTCGCGCCCCGCCTCGGCTGATCGGATGTCCCCACCGCTCGTAGAGCCGATCCGTGGAGGGTCGAGCACCCTCGATCCGGTTCCCGACCTCGTGGTCCGGGCCCTCGGGCCCCTGCGCTTCGAGCTCCGAGGTGCGCCGCCGGTGTCGCCGGCCTTTGCGGCGAGCAAGCCGGCTGAGCTGCTACTCCTGCTCCTGTGCCGCCCAACGGGCGTCACCCGCGACGAGGTCGGGCTCGCCTTCTGGCCCGACGCCAGCAGCCTGAAGGTGAAGAACAGCTTCCACGTCATGCTCCATCGCCTGCGGCGGGCGCTGGGTCGGGACGACTGGGTGGCCTCGGACCGCGACCGCTACCGCGTGGCTTCGACGGTGGTCGTCGACTTCGACGCCCATCGGTTTCAGCACGGGGCGCAGGCCCTTCTCGGCACAGCCCAGCAGGGCGTGGCGCCGAACCTCGACACCGTCGACCACCTCCTGGGCCTCTATGACGGTGAGTTCCTACAGGGCTCGTCGGCAGGCGACTGGCACCTGGAGGTCAGGGAACGCCTCCGACGGCTCCACGGGGAGCTGATCCGGACCCGGGCCCAGCTCCTGGAGGCGGAGGGACGGATGGCGGAGGCCGCCGACACGTGGCGCACGCTGCTGGGCCGAGACCACCTGGACGACGCGGCGTGCCGGGCCCTCATGCTCTGCGAGGCGAGTCGAGGGCGCCGGATCGAGGCCCTGCGTGTCTACGAGGCCTTCGCGCGCCTCCTGGACGAGGAGTTGGGAGCCGCTCCGGAAGTGGAGACCCGTGCCGTCTTCGACGCCCTCCGTTGCCCCGGGCTGAGTTCGTAATCGCCGTGTAATCGCCCCCGGCGAGTTTCCTCCCGATCGGTGCACGAATGTGACGGGCACCGCTGGACACTACGACTCAGTACCATCATGAACACACATATGAATCTTGGGCGGCGCCGCGGCTGGGTGCTGCTCGCTCTGGCCCTTGCTGCCTGCTCGCCCACCGGCGCCAGTGAGGTCACCACCACGACCCTCCTCGGGGAGCCCGTGGCCTTCGGACACGGCACCATGCGGAGCTACGTCTCCGTGGAGAACGGTCGGCCGACCGAGATCGGCGTCATCGTGCCGGAAGCGGCTCTTCACGGAATGCCGCCCGCCGACCACGCGTCCGGGGTCATGGTCCACGGCAGCGTGACGTTCGAGACGGTGCTCGACCTGCCTTCGAACAACCCGACGCCGTTCCAACACATCCTCGTGAACTGGAATCCGGGTGGTCACGAGCCTCCGGGCATCTACGACGTCGAGCACATGGACTTCCACTTCTACACGGTGACCAAGGAGTGGCGGCACTCCATCGATCCCACCGACGCCGCCTACCAGGCGAAGGCCGAGCGCCTCCCCGAGGCCGACTTCGTGCCGGCGGGCTACATCATGCCCGAGCCCCTGGCCTTCCCGCGCATGGGCGTGCACTGGGTGCACCCGTCGTCGCCCGAGCTCAACGGCGAGCCCTTCACCCACACCTTCATCTACGGAAGCTGGGACGGGCGGATCATCTTCGCCGAGCCGATGATCACCAAGAAGCTCCTCGACTCGAAGACCAACTTCTCGGCGCCGGTGCCCCTCGCCGCGCGCTACACGGTGCCCGGGGCCTACCCCACCGGGTACGGAGTGACGTGGAACGAGGACGGCTCGGAGTTCCGGATCGCGCTCACCGGCCTGGTGGAGCGCTGACGAAAGCGCGGCTCTGACGCTACCCGGGCGTCAGGCCGGAGACGGTCAGGTCCTGCCGGTCCTCGTGGCCGGCAGGACCCCGTCGTCAGCGGATGATGTCGAGGAGGTGCAGGGACGGCACATCCATGCTGTCCTGGACGGAGAGGAGCACGGCCGACTCGGCCACCGCTGCGATGGTGGTGCCGTCGGGGACGCGCATGCGGGCAAGGGGCCACCCGTCGTCGGCGAGGATGTGCCACTCGGTGGGCCGATCGTTGGACGGCCCCGGCTCGAACCGGGCGAGCCAGATGCGGCCGCCGGGATCCACGTAGCTTCGCCACGAAAGTGCCGGTCTGAGGTCGGGCTGGAGGCTCGGCGAATAGAGGGCTTCCCGCAGCGACGAGACGAGAGCCGGCGGAAGCTCCGACTCGGCCGAGTCGAAGCCGGCCACCATCTCGTCCAGCTCCTCCTGGGGGATGGGGCCCGCCCACCCCGCCCACCGGACCCTCCGTTGGGGTGCGAAGTTCTCGTCGCGGATGGTCAGGTCGTGATGTAGCGCACCCCCGTGGACCAGACGCCCTGGAGCCACCGCCACCACGGACCGGTTCGAGTACGGCGCTCCGACGTTGCCCCGGTCGAAGTCGACGGAGAACCCGCCCGGAAAGGTGAGAGGACCCTCGAGGAGTTCACCCTCTCCATCGGTGAGATAGAGGTGGGTCTCGTAATCCAGCCGACGCGGCAGCGCCCCCGTCGCGGACCGGTCGTAGACGCTGACCTGGACGACGACCCGATCGGGCGCGATGGCGAAGACGTCCAACGGGGGCCGGCCACCGAGGGCGCCCCCGAACTGCACCGATCGGACGAAGCCGTCGTCGGGGTGGAGGACTGACAGCCGGTCGTGGCTCCGGTCGTAGACGAAGATGCTGTCGCCGGCCAACACCGTCATCTCGGTGATGTTCTGGAACTGCCCCGGTCCGTCGCCCTTGTCACCCAGCGTCCGCAGCAGGCCGCCCTGGGCGTCGAAGAGGTAGAGCGCATCCTGAAGGTTGTCCTCCACGACGATGCGCCCGTCCGAGAGCCACTCGGTTTCGCCGATGTTCGTGAGGTAGGGCTCGAGCGTCCCGTCGAGGCCCCCCGAGGGCGGGGAGGTCAGGACCGACGCCAGACCCAGGGACGGACCGACCGCGATAGCGACGATGGTGATGCCCGCGGAGTCGGACTCCACGCTCGTGATCTCAGGCGAGGATTCGGTTCCGGATTGGCACGCTCCCACCACCACCGCGATGGCGACGGCGCCTAGCCTGCGACGCCACTCCATCAACCGTTCGTATTCGCACATCCCTGACACTCCTTCGGTCGCGAGCCGTCCACACGAGCCGGCAGCCGACCCCGTGCGGCCGCAACGTAGACGGGGGCTTTCGGCGCCACAACGTCGGTTCGCGCCCTCGTGGAGGGCAAAGGCACCCGTGACCGGCGCCCAGGGGTGCGGTGGGCCGCCGCCCGTCGCTGGCGCTCCACGAGTCCGCTGGCGTATCGTCCGAAACGTCGAACCTGCCTCGCCGAAGCTCCGGCGGCGGACTCCCTCGTCGAACGAGACCACGCCCGTGACGTCACCCCGCCGCTCCTCCCCCGCCCCCTCCCCGCCGGTTGCCTCCGACGTCGACGCCCCGCCGTACGGGTGGGCCTCGCTGGCCGGAGGTCTCGTCTTCCTCCTCTACGTGGCAACGCTCGCACCTACCACGGCGTTCTGGGACGCCAGCGAGTACATCGCCTCGGCCCACGTCATGGGGATCCCCCACCCGCCGGGCAACCCGCTCTTCGTGGTGCTGGCCAAGGCGTGGGCGCTCCTGCTCGAGCCCACCGGCCTTTCTGTGGCGGTGCGGATCAACCTCCTCAGCGCCTTCATGAGCGCCGCGGCCCACGGGCTCTGGTTCCTGGTCATCCATCACGTCCTGCGCTCCTTCTCCACCGACCGCCTCTTCCGGCTCGCCGGCGCGGGCACGGCGGTGCTGGTGAGCGCCACGGCCTTCAGCGTCTGGAACCAGTCCAACGTCAACGAAAAGGTCTACACCGTCTCGCTCCTCACCATCGCGCTGCTCACGTGGCTGGCCATCGTGTGGCGCGGGCAGGCCGAGCGCGGTGGGGGCGCGAAGATCCTCGTGCTCATGGCCTTCATCCTGGCGTTGAGCGTCGGCAACCATCTCATGGCCTTCCTCGCGGCACCGGCGCTGGCGCTCTTCGTCCTTCGGGCCCGCCCCGGCCTCCTCGCGGCGTGGCGACTGTATCCACCGGTGCTGGTGGCGGCGCTCCTGGGCCTGTCCATCCACCTGTTCCTTCCCCTGCGTGCCGAGCTGGGACCGGTGATGAACGAGGGCGCTCCCGAGTGCGAGGCCTTCACCGGTGCGCTGGCGTCGGTGGCCACGTACGGCGCCACCGGGTGTCAGCCCCTGAGCGACGCCATCAACCGAAGCCAGTACAAGGTGGAGGGGATGCCGGGGCCGGGCTTCACGGGCCCCCGGCAGTCGCCGGTGGCGTCCCAGATGGTCAACTACCTCCAGTACTTCGACTGGCAATGGGCCCGGGGTCTGGGCGGCGAGAACCCCGTATTCCCGCGAGCACGTCTCCCGCTGACGATGCTCTTCGTGGGATTGGGCGTGTGGGGACTCACGGCCCATTTCAAGCACGATCGACCGACGTTCTGGTACTTCGCCGCCCTCTTCGGCACGCTGTCCGTCGGCCTCGTCTACTACCTCAACTTCAAGTACGGATACTCGCTACCGGCCCCGTTCGCCGATCGCTCCTTCCACGAGGTTCGGGAGCGCGACTACTTCTTCATCGCCTCGTTCTCGGTGTGGGGCCTCTGGGCCGGAATGGGGGTGGCGTGCATGTGGCGTGAGGTCGCCGACACGTTCCAAGCCTCGCTCCGGCGTGCGCTGCCCGTCCTCCTCCTGGCCGCGGTACCTCTGGTGGCCAACTGGGGGTGGGCGAGCCGCGCCGACGACTGGGCCGCCCGGGACTGGGCCCACAACCTCCTCATGAGCGTCGAGCCGTACGGCGTCCTCTTCACCAACGGGGACAACGACACCTTTCCCCTCTGGTACCTCCAGGAGGTGGAGGGCATCCGCAAGGACGTCACCGTCATCGTGACGGAGTACTTCGACACCACGTGGTACGCCCGCCAGATCCGGGACATCTCACGACCGTGCGGTCCAGGCGTATCGCCCGACGACGACCCGACGACCATCACCTGTCAGCGGGACTACACGGCCGACAATACCGACAGCGTCTACGTGGACGACCCCGCCGACGCGGGGGGCAAGGTCCCCCTCCTCCTCGACGCGCCCATCACCATCCCCACGGTTTCTGTCCTGCCCATCGACGACGAGCTCATCGATCGCATCGGGCAGACCGTGGTCCGCATGGAGCGGGCCCAGTCCGTCCAACTCGGAGCCGTCACCGCCACACTGCGCGAGGGCCAGATCGTGACGCCGTGGATGCAGTACGCCCTGGCCCTCATCAACGAGTCCCTGGACGAGCGTCCCATCTACTTCTCGTCCAACGCCGGGGCCGCGGCGGACCTGGGCCTGAGTGCCCAACTCGTGCGTCAGGGCCTGGCGTTCAAGCTGTCACCGCGGCCGCTGATGGCGGAGGGGACCGGTGAGCCGGAGGTGGCGACAGGCGAGCCGGAAGCGGCGAGCGAGCCGGCGGCAGGCGTCACAACCCCGTCGAGCGCGCACTCACTGCTCCGCCTGGCCGAGTCCCGCTACAGCCCGGTGACGGGAGACTGGGTCGACGTCGAGCGGACGCGGACGCTCCTGGACCGCACCTTCGTGCACCACACGGGGATCCCCGACGCGTGGAGTCACTGGCCGGATCACACGGTGAGCATCCCCCACTACTACGCCTGGGCGTACCTCTCCGTAGCGGTGGCGGCCGCCCAGACGGGCGACCTCGCCTCCGCGGACCGGTACGCTCGGCGAAGCGAGGCGTGGACGGTGCTGGGGACGTAGCCCTCCTACCGCCCATCTCCGTCGCCGAGCCCGAACAAGGACTCGTCGAAGGCCAGCCCGATGTCGAGGAAGAAGCCGTGGTCCGTCGGCATGTTCTCCGTGAGATCCTCGTCGCGGAAGCCGAAGAAGTTGTAGCCAACCGCCGCCCGGAAGTGGTCCCGTATACGACGGCCGAGCTCGCCACCGACACCGTACTGACGCTCGTCGAAGTCCCCGCTGAATAGGGTTCGGCCCATGACGCCGACATCCCACCCACGCGTGATGTCATGGGTGACCCGGGTCGAGAGCAAGTGTGCGCTCTCATCCAGGCTGACCCCGTTCATCTCTTCGTTGGAGAACTTCGATGCGGCCTGGAGGGCCACCACCCAGGCGTGGTCGGGGGTTACGCTGGAGTGGGCGGAGAGGATATGTGCCGTGCGGTTGCGCTCACCTACGGATGTCGCCGCACCCGGTACCATCCCTCCGTTGTCGAGCTTGTGCTCGTAGCGAGCCAGCACGTTCCAGCGGTTCGTCCCGGTGCTTCGGTACGCTACGCCTGAGCGAGTCCGGGCGTAGGTCGCGCCGTCGAAGACATGGCTCCAAGCCGACTGGGCGATAAGCGCCCACTCGCGGCTCAGCTTCCTCGCGAATCCTGCGGTTCCGAACAACTGATCCTGATCCTGCGCGGCTCGGTACTCGGTCCGCACGGTTCCCTTCCATAGCGGGCTGCCGGTGTACTCCACCGAGCCGCTCAGGGAGAAGGACTCGCGGATGGTCGTGGATTCGGTGAGGGCCGTGACGCGCTCCACGTTGGCTCCGAGACCGACGCCCTCACCCACCATCCACCGGTTCTGGAGTCCGATGGCGGCATGGGCCTGCCGCCCACTGAAGGCGTCGCGGGCGCGGTACTCCGAGTAGACCGTCGACCCGGCGAGATAGTCTGCGGAAACGCCGAAGACCGTTTGGTTCTGGCGATCCTGGCCGTTGAGGGCGTACGGCCCCGCGAACGAAGACAGAAGCTCGTGTCGGGCATCCAACCGGGCCCGATCGAACAGCCTGAGATCGCCCCCCACCTCGAGTCGCTTCATCGCCACGTTTCCGATGTCCTGCTCGTACTCGGCGAACGCCGAGGCGTCCTCTCGGATGCGTCCGGTCGCCTTGAAGCGCACAGCATCGACGTCGACCGGGGCCGTCATGCTGCCACCTACCGGCGCGGCGCCCTGTTGGTCGGCCATTCGGTAGCCCGCTTCCAGGGAGAGTCCGTCCACGACCTCCCGCTCGACCCCGAAAGTCGCACCCTGGATGTATCCCGATGTGAGGCGGCTCTCCGTGCGGAGTCCCTCGGCGTAGAGCTGTGTCTTGTCGTCGAGGATGCCCCGCGCCGCGACGCCGATCTCCCGGCGACCAATACCGATACCCGCCGACGGGTTGAGGAAGGAACGCTCCGTGTCCTGCATGAAGCCGCGCGCCTCGACGCGACGGCTGGCGTGCTTCAATTCGAATCGATACGCCACGCCGTTCTTGTCGTCAGCGCTGTCCGATACCGCCACCTCGGCGGTGAGGCGCGTGTTGCCCCCGAGGTCGATGGCCGCGTTGGCACTCGAGACACCGTAGGCGCCAAGCGGGTTGTCGTCACGAATGAGCGACCCGCCGATGGTGACCCGCTCCACGGCGTCGATTCGACCGGCCGCACCATAGGTGACGAACGAGTCACCACCCTGCTCGAGCTCGTAGGTGACTCGGATGGAGACAGGATTCAGGTCCGCATCCACCGACGAGATGGGCCGGCGGAAGACCAGCCGTCCGGTGAAGGGCTCGATGGTGTAGTCGGTGAAACGCTGCATCGGCTCCACCGAAAGGATCACCCCCGTCTGATTCCGGTCCCGGGTGACGATCTCGACGCGCTCACTGTTGAGAAGCGCGTCGGCCCGCGACAGGGAGTACGGACCCGAGATGCCCAACGCCGGAACTTCGTCCACCATCTGCCGGAACCGGTCGTGGCTCACGAATGCGTCGAGCACGCCCCGATCACTTTCGTAATGGACCAGACCACCATTCAGCGTGCGCGAGTACCGGCCTAGGACGCTGGCGTTGCCACCGATGCCCACCGTGGTGAAATCACCATACTGCAGGAAGCCGTTACCCCGCTCCACGAGGCCGTAGATCCGACCCTTGGACTGGGCCTCGAAGATCCGCGACGAGGCGTCACCGTACACGGTGTACAGTTCGTCGGGCCGGATGTCGTTGAAAAAGCGACCCGTGGGATTCTCCTCGGTATCGAAGCGAACCGTGAGGCGCGTGTCGTCGCCGAGATTGCCGGTGGCGAAGGCCGCCGCACGAACGCCCGCCGTCCATTCGTCCTCGGCGTCGCCCACGGCGAGATCCTGTAGCGCGTCGTCGAACCGGTCCCGGCTCGAGCCCGTGGACAACTCGCCCCGGGCAAGAGAACGGAAGTCAATCCGGCCCTCGACGAGGCCCGTCACCAGGAGCGGGTGGTCGCGGGCCACGAAGTCGATCGTCCCCTCCTGCGACTGGGTGACCTCGACGCCGTCCACGTCGACCACGCGACTCACCCGGACGTGGGCCGTTCCGGCGCCCACCGGCGATCTCAGCGACGCCTCGGCCTGAGCCCCGCGCACCCGGACCTGATGCCCCGGAGCCACCGGATCCGCGTCCGGCGTGACCCACTGCCCCACGGTGCTCTCCAATGTCACCAAATCGCCGACCTGCCCTCTCGACCGGACTCGAACCGGTACAACCGTCTGGCCGTCGGCAGGGACCGCGGCGCCTACCAGCCCGAGCTGGAGCCCGTCGCGGCCGGCCGCGCCAACCTCCGCGACACCCCCTCTCGCGCCCCGGCCGGTCGCCCCTACCTCCGGCTCACCGCCGAGCCATCGATACGTCGACTCCTCAGGCGACAGGGGAAGACCGGAGACCCTCGACGTCAGATCCGTCTCGTCGTCGATCGAGTATCGGGTCACCGCGGTTCCGTCGGTGGCGTCGAACACCCCTGGCGTCCCGTCACCGAACATCGGACGCGCCGGACCGTCGTCACCCCGCCGCGACTCGATGTCCCGCCAGACCGCCATGCTTCCCGACGTCTCGGCGAAATCGCCCCGATGGAGCTCCCCTCGAAGCAACTCCACGGCCAACGTCCGACCGTCGTCGCTGTGACGGTTCGTAATGGGGCTGAGTCGCGCACCATCCGGCAGCGTCGACTCATCCACGCGAACGACGTACAGCCGCGGCCGAAGCCCGAAGAAGCTATACCTGCCCTCCGCGTCGGTGATGGCCGACGTACCGTCCTGCAAGTAGACCCGCACCCCGGGGATACCGAGATCGCCCTCTACCTGGGCCAGCACGGTGTCCCGCGTGGCGAAGACCGTACCGGCCAGGTAGGCCTCGTCGCTGAAGACGCCGGAGCGCACGCGCACCTCGGCGGCGGCCTGGGTCGACACGCTTCCGGTGGTGAGGCTGCGTGCGAAGGCGCGGTTGACGCCGTCTCCGAGCTGGGCCCCGACGCCTACACGGAGTGAGTACGCAACCGTCACGGTCTCGCCTGGCCCCAGTTCGCCGATGTCGAACGTCAGCACCGGCCCCGGCGCGCCCGACGGATCGTCCGCCTCGAGCTGGTCGATGGACGCCGAGCCCTCGAGATAGGTGAAGCCCGCCGGCAGCTCATCGACGATGGTGACGTCGTTGAGGCGCCCCTCCCCCACGTTGGCGAGTTGGAGGGTGTATCCCACCATGTCGCCAATCTCGGCCTCGAACCGGGTCGACCGCTTCGCCAGCATCATCTGGCTGGGCGAGAAAATGGAGACCGCCGCGCTGGTGCCGCTGTTGTTGTTGTTCGAGGACGGGTCGCCGGGTGTCGACACCGACGCCGTGTTCACGACCTCGCCCCCAAGATCGGGCGCGATGGCTACGTCCAACGTGAGGGCCAGGCTGTCCCCCGCCTCGATGGGATCCGGATGCGTGGCGGTCACCACCTGCCCGTCGGCCGTCACCGACCACTCGGTGCTCGGCGACGCTTCGAAGGTGTGGCCAGCGGGAAGGGTATCAACCACCGTGACGGTAGCGGAGCCCGGTCCGGTTCCGATGTTGCTCACCAGAATACGGAAGGTGCCCGTCTCGCCGGCCTGGAAGTCGCCCACGGCCTCCTTTCTGACCGTCAGGTCGACGTCCGGGAGGTCGAGATAGTCCGGCGTTCCGTCTCCGTCTCCGTCGTCGTTGGTGGGATCGCCGTCACCGTCCGCATCCTCGGCGGCGGTGTCGTCGCCGTCGCCGTCGTCGTCGGTGTCTCGGAAGTCGGGAGTCCCGTCGCTGTCGAGATCGGGGATCACCGCCGGCGTTCCTCCCGACTCCGGGTCGTAAGCGTCGTCGATCCCGTCGCCGTCGGCGTCGTTGCCCGTGGGCGCCACGTCCGGCTGGCCGTCGGCATCCGCGTCGTGACCTTCCGTAGCGTCCGGTACGCCGTCGCCATCCGAGTCGTCGTCGACATAGTCCGGGACGGTGTCACCACTGTCGGCATCGGTGTTCACCGGCGTCAGTGGGGTCCCTCCATCGTCGGGATCGTAGGCATCATCGATGCCGTCGCCGTCGGTGTCGGTGCCCGTCGGGGCCACGAAGTCGTCGGTGGACTGGGCCTCCACATTGTCGGGAATACCGTCGCCGTCGGAGTCGAGGTCCTGGCTGTCGGGGATGCCGTCGCCGTCGGAGTCGCCCGTACCCTCGACGGTGTCCAGAATGCCGTCGCCGTCGTCATCGGCATCGACGCTGTCGGGCACGCCATCGCCATCGGTGTCCTGGCTGTCGATGTAGTCGGGGACACCGTCACCGTCGGCGTCATCATCCGTGGGGTCACCGTTTCCATTGGTGTCCTCGTCCGCGGTGTCGATGCCGTCACCGTCATCGTCGGGGTCACGGTAGTCTGCCGTGCCGTCACCGTCCGTGTCACCCGCGACGGCAGGCGTCCCGCCGTTGTCGACGTCGAAGGCGTCGTCGAGACCGTCGCCATCCGTGTCCATACCCGTCGGTAGGCGGTCGGGCTGTCCGTCGCAGTCGGCGTAGTGGTACAGCGTGGGGGGGAAAGAGGCATCGGCGGACGGCTCGGAGAAGAGGGAG
>CALJKZ010000589.1 GCA_937983085.1 uncultured Gemmatimonadales bacterium | reverse complement strand
TCCCCTCCCGCCAGCGTGTGGAATGCCTCGAGAGGCGTGGCGACCAGAGGGTTGATCTCGGGGTCGTCGACTCCGACCCCGACCCCGTCGAGAAAGACGAAGAGGACGCGCGCCGGCTTACTCCGCAGGCCGGAGATCCACCGTGACCTGGACCTGGACGTGGCCCATGTCCGCTCGGTCACGAAGAGCGTCCTTCACGCGCGGCTCGAGCTTCTGATAGGCCGACAGGATTCCCTCGCGCAGCTCTTTCCGGAGGACCTTGAGGGCGTTCACGTCGGCCCGGCTCGTCTTGGTCTCCTTCTTGGCGTCGGCGATCTGGTACGGCTTGATCTCGAAGGGCGAGACACCGACGTCGTCGTAGCGCTCGTGATCGAGGTACTGGATGGAGATGCTGACGTCGCCTCGGGCGTGGTGGTGATGGATGTCACCGACGGCCTGGAAACGAGCGGCCAACCGACCCAGCTCCGAGCGCTGCGCCGCCTTCGTGTACGCCCGCTCCAGAGTCGCGAAGACCCGCTTCACCCGCTCGGTGGTGGTCGCATCGACGTCGGGCATCTCGGTCTCGAGCTCCCTGCCCATGGCCTGGCGCTCGACGTACAGACCCGCACTCTCCGCGGCCCGGTTTCGGGCGCGGTCGATGTTGTCGAGGATCCGGTCTGGATTGGTGCGGTAGCTCATGGCGACTGATCGCGAGGCGTTAGACTTTCCGTGTGCTGCACTCGCGGGGCTCGAGCCGCTTCGAGGGCAGACCAACAGCATATCAGGTCGCCCAGGGGCGGCCAAGGGTGAAGAAGCGTCCCTCGGCAGTCGTAGGGAGGATGTTCCCCTGGCCCAGCAGCGTTTCGGTCGCGGCCCTGGGGGCCGCAGATCATTCCCGATGCCGCCAGGAGCGGACATGTCCAGACGATCCCTCGCGCTTCCCGTTTTCGCCGCCGTCGTTTCCGCTTGCGCCGGGGGCGCACCCGCCCTGGAGTACGGGGTTCCCTCCCCGGGAGACGTGCGCTACGTCCTCGGCGACACCACCACCATCTCCGTGAACATCATGGGGCAGAGTCTGGAGATGGCCCAGCGGGGTGTCGTGGACTACGCCGTGTCGTTCACCCCGGCGCCGGAGGGTGTCAACGTGACCATGGCTGTTTCCGAGCTGCAGGGCACGCTGAGCCAGCCTACCGGGGGCTCCATCCGCATAGACACCGACGACGTCCAAGGGGTGCTGGTGTTCGCGCTGGATCGGGAGGGGAATGCCGTGGTCGCGGAGCAGCCCACCGTATCCGCCGAAGCGAGCCAATTGGTGTCGGCGCTCACCCTCGCCCACTCCTTCTTTCCGGGGCTTCCGGGGCATCCGGTGAATGTGGGAGATGCCTGGGTCGACACCGTTTCGTATCAGGGGGACGAAGGAGCCGGTGCGCGCTCCGAGACGGCGGTCTATCACTATGCGGTCCTCGCCGACACCGTCGTCGACGGCCGTGCGCTCCTCCACATCGGCATGCAGGGAGAGAGCGAGTCCTCCGCCACGTTGAGCGTGGAGGGCATGTCCGTGAGCCAGAGGTCCGAGGTGGACGTGGAGGGCTGGGTCCTCTGGGATCCGGCCGCCGGGTTGATGGTGGAGCGTCGATCGACGGCGTCCGGGTCCGGTACTGCCACGGTGCCCATCGCGCCGGCACCCATCCCCATCCGGGTGAACTCGACCCAGACCGTCCGACTACAAGGGAGGTAGCCATGGAAGGCGAGCACGAGTACCACGGCGAGGCCAGCGAGCCGCAGGACGCCGCCTTCGAAGGGACCGAGCCCGACTACGAGGCGATGGAGGGTGCGCCGGCTCCCCTCCCCTCCCTGCCCGTAAGGCTACTGTGGGTCTTCGTGAGTCCGGGCAGACTCATGGACCGGCTCAAGGATACACCTCGATGGGTCGGCGCCATGCTGGTCACCGCCTTGGTCGTGGGGGTGTCTCTGGCCCTCACCCCGCCCGAGCTCATGCTCGAGGTGCAGCGGCAGGCAGCCATCGAACGCGGTACCGAGTTTCCGGAGATGACGGACAGCGCCGTGAACGCCATGCGGGTGGTCATCCCGGTGGCGTCCGCCTTGTCGACCATCGTCTTCTCCTTCGTTTTCGCGGGCGTCTACACCGTCATCTTCACCTTCCTCCTGGGAGACGAGGGGCGGTTCACCCAGTACCTTGCGGCAGTCACGCACGCGTGGTTCATTGCCGCTCTGTTCGGGCTGCTGGTGACACCCCTGCGCATCGCCACGGGGGATCCGCAGTACACACTGAATCTCGCCAGCTTCTTTTTCTTCCTGCCGGACGGCTACCTCTACAACGTGTTCCGAGCGCTGGATTTGACGCAGATATGGTCGACGCTGGTCATCGCACAGGGTGTACACGCCATCGACACGCGCCGCAGCTTCAAGAGCGCGGCGGTCGTGCTCCTGTTCATTCTCGTCGCGTTCGCTCTGGTGGCGGCGCGCTTCATGTAGCGGGGCTGCGGTGAGCCCCGGAAACGATCCGGGGCCGGCCTCGCCGAAGCCCGAGGTACGGGACGACGAGGAGCAGGAGGAAGGGCGACCCAAGCGTGGGCCCATCACGGCCACGGTGATCCTGTCGGTCTCGGCGCTGGCTGCCCTCTTCCATATGTACGCGGCCGGTGTCCAGCCCTTCACGGCGCTGGTACAGCGACCCGTGCACCTGGCGCTCATGGGGATCCTCGGGTTCCTCGGCGTCGGAGTGCAGAAGACCCTTCGGGGAGGAGAGCGCGCCGCCTGGAAGGAGCGGGTCTCCGGGGTGCTGGGTTGGACCCTCGCCGGGCTTTCGGTCATGGTGTGCGTCTACCTGGCCATGGAGAACCAGGAGCTCGTCGCCCGCTCCGGCAGCCCGACCTCCATGGATCTGGTCATGGGCGCCATCGCCGTGCTCCTCGTCATCGAACTGGCGAGGCGCGCCACGGGGTACGGACTCATCGCGGTATGCGTTCTGGCCCTCGGGTATGCATTCGCCGGGCCGTACCTCCCCGGGATCCTCGCCCATCGCGGGTACGGTGCGACTCGACTCATCGAGCATCTGTACCTCTCCACGGAGGGGATCTGGGGCATCCCCTTGGGCGTCTCGGCGGACTTCGTCTATCTGTTCGTCCTCTTCGGCGCCGTCCTCGAGGTCGCGGGTGGGGGCGCGCTCCTCATCGCCATGGCCAATCGCGTCGCGGGCAACACGCGGGGCGGGCCCGCCAAGACGGCCGCCGTGGCCAGCGCCTTCATGGGCTCCCTCTCCGGGAGCGCCGTGGCCAACGTGGTGACGACGGGCACGTTCACGATTCCCCTCATGAAGCGTGCGGGGTTCAAGCCCTTCTTCGCCGGGGCCATCGAGGCGGCTGCGAGCACGGGCGGCCAGCTCATGCCTCCGGTCATGGGCGCCGGAGCCTTCATCCTGGCGACGTGGACGAACATCCCGTACCTGGATGTGGCGGTGGCGGCCATCATCCCGGCGGTTCTGTACTACGCCGCTCTCCTGGCCGCCATCCACTTCCGGGCGGCCCGCATGGGGATCGAGCCCGAGGGCATCGACCAGACCGAGCCCATCGTCGAGCGCCTCCACCTGCTCCTTCCGCTGGCCATCATCGTGGTGCTCCTGGGCATGGGTCGCTCACCCATGCGGGCGGCCTTCTGGGGCGTGGCCACGGCCTTCATCATGGCCCTCCTCCGTCCGGCGACCCGCCCCTCGGCCTCGGAGATGGGCGACATCATGGAGCGTGCCGGTCGGGGTGCGGTCCAGGTGGCCGCGGCGTGTGCCGCCGCAGGCATCGTCGTCGGGGTGGCCTCGCTCACCGGAATCGGGCTCCGGATGTCGGAGCTCATCATCACCCTCTCCGGCGGCCAGCTCCTCCCCGCCCTCCTCCTCACCGCCCTGGGCTCGGTGGTCCTGGGCATGGGCCTGCCCACAACGGCCGCGTATGTGGTTCTGGCGGCCCTCGGGGCGCCGGCGCTGGTTCAGCTGGGGGTGCCCCTCCTGGCCGCCCATCTCTTCATCTTCTACTTCGGCTGCATCTCCAACGTGACGCCGCCGGTCTCTCTCGCTGCTTTCGCCGCGGCCGGCATCTCCGGTTCACCCCCCATACGCACGGCCACCACGGCGGCGGTTCTGGCGGGCGCCGGCTTCATCGTGCCGTTCATGTTCGTCTACGGCCCCGAACTCCTCATGGTGGGTTCCGCGTCGGCCATTGCGCTGGCGACGACGACGGCGCTCATCGGCGTCATTTCCCTGGCGGCGGCCGGTGTGGGATTCGCCCGGAAGAAGCTGGTCGGATGGGAGCGCGCCCTGGCGTTTCTCGGTGCCGTCCTGCTGGTCTATCCGGGGATTCTGACCGACGGGGCTGGGCTGGTGGCCGTGATGATTGTTTTTTCCAGGGCGGAGTAGTCCCTACGGAAGGTCACAGGAAGAAGCAGATGACGACGCAGATCAAACGGGTATTCACCGTTGCGGCACTCGTGGCGCTGAGCGCGTGCGGAAGCGAAGGGCGCACCGAGTTCCTCTCCCTGGGCACGGCGGGCACCGGGGGGATCTACTATCCCCTGGGCGGAGCCATCGCCAGCCGGCTTTCGGTGGCGGATTCGAGCCGACAGTACACCGCCGAGGTCAGCGGTGGATCGGTGGAGAACGTGAACCGCATCGCGTCGGGTCAGATGGACCTGGCCATGGCCATCGCCGTCACCATGTACCAGGCGTACAACGGCGAGGGTGACTTCCAGCAACCGGTGACCGAGCTTCGGGCCATCGCTCCTCTGTACCCCAACGTCACGCACATTCTGGTGCCGGCGTCGTCCGACATCTTCAGCGTCGGAGACTTCACGGGACGAAGGGTTTCGGTCGGGGCGGCCGGGAGCGGCACGGAGCAGCTCGCTCGCCACGTGTTGGAGGCGTACGGCCTCACGTACGACGACATCGAGCCTCAGTACCTCTCCTTCGCCGAATCGTCGGCGGCCCTGCGTGACGGTGCCATCGACGGAGCCATCATTTCGGTGGGGTATCCGGCGGCAGCGGTCCTCGAGGCCTCGACCACCGGCGACATCCGGCTTCTTCCGGTGGAGGGCGAGGTGCTTCAAGGGATGCTCGAAGACCATCCGTACTACAACGACGGATTGATTCCCGCCGGCGCCTACCCGGGGGTCGAGGAGGCGGTGCAGACGCTGGCCGTCATGAACTGGGTGTTCGCCCTGGAAAGCCTCGATGCCGACGTGGTCCGGACGGTACTCAACATTTTCGAGAACGATCGTGTCTCGTTAGAGCAGGTGCACGACATGGCCAAACAGATCGATCTCGGCCGTCTCTCCAGTGCGCCGATCCCGCTCCATTCCGCAGCAGAACAATGGCTTACCGAGAGATGAGGTAGGTGTCGTCTCTCGGGTAAACAGATGTTTTATCCGTAATGAGACGACGATCTTCGGCCCTCGGGGCCCTCTCCATAGTCGCTTCCCTCGCCCTGGCGGGTCCGCTGTCCGCACAGGTCGAGCCGGACGACGAAGCTGCTGCACCCGCCAATGGCGCCACGGTCGTTCCCGCTGTCGCGGAGCGGGCGCGGACCCCCAGGGTCAAGGCACTCGACCCGTTCACCGATCTCGCCGAGATCCAGATCGACGGCATCGCCGACGAACCGGACTGGGAGGATGCCCGGGTCTTCACCGGCTTCACCCAGCGCGAGCCTGTGGAGGGCGTGCCCGCGGAGCACGACACGGAGGTCAGGGTCCTCTTCGGAGATGAGGCCATCTGGGTCGCGGCGCGCATGTGGGACAGCGAGCCCGGCACCATCGATCGTCGGCTGACGCGCCGGGACGACCGGGGCACGTACGATCAGTTCAGCATTCACCTCGACCCCAATCTCGACGGCCTGACGGGGTACAGCTTCAGGGTGAGTGCGGCCAACGTGCAGGGCGACACCTATTTCCACGGCGACGACCAGATGGACTCGGCGTGGGACGCGGTGTGGACCTCCGCCGTAACCGTGGACGACCAGGGGTGGAGTGCCGAGATCCGCATCCCGCTCTCGCAGATCCGCTACGAGGCGTCGGAGGACCTGCAGACGTGGGGCATCAACTTCCATCGCTTCCGGGTCGCCAGCAACGAGCGCAGCTACTACAGCCTCGTATCCCGGTTGAGGAAGGGGATCGTGAGCCAGATGGGTCGGCTGGAGGACGTCCGTGTGAGCCGTCCGTCTCGCCGACTAGAGATTCTGCCCTACATCGTCACCTCCTACGACAATGGGCCTGCCGAGCCGGGGGACCCCTTCTTCGACGGCTCGGCTCAGGGCGCCCGGGTGGGGATGGACCTGAGCTACGGGCTTGGATCGTCTTTCACCCTCGACGCCACCATCAACCCCGACTTCGGTCAGGTCGAGGCGGATCCGGCCGTCATCAACCTCACTGCCTTCGAGACGTTCTTCCCGGAGCAGCGGCCCTTCTTCGTCGAAGATGCCCGCGTCTTCGACTTCAGTCTCTCGGGTCGGCAGAACACCCTGTTCTATAGCCGCCGCATCGGACGCGCGCCCCACGGAGGCGCTCCGGGGGACGCACTCTTCGCCGACGTCCCCAGCAACGCCACCATTCTCGGTGCAGCGAAGCTCGCGGGTCGGACCCAGAGTGGCCTCTCGCTGGGCGCCATGGCCGCGGTGACGGGCAACGAGTTCGGTGAGGGTGCCTTCGCCGGCGACACCCGGGAGGAGTTCCTCGTCGAGCCGCGGACCCACTTCGGCATTCTGAGCGTCGGACAGGACGTCAACGACGGCCAGACGCAGGTTCGGGGGATGATGACCGCCATGAACCGGGATCTACCGGGCGACGGCGCCTTCGACTGGCTTCCGTCCAACGCGTTCAACGGCGGCGTCCGGTTCGAGCATCAGTGGAACGATCGCGACTACGCGGTCTGGGGCTTCTTCTCGGGGAGCTACGTCACCGGAAGCGCCGAGGCCATGGAGCGGATTCAGCGCTCCTCCACCCACTACCTGCAGCGCCCCGACGCGACCCGCTTCTCCGTCGATCCCACGAAGACCGGTCTTGCCGGGCGGGACTGGCGGTTGCAGGTGGAGAAGCGGGGAGGCGAGCACTGGACCGCGGCGCTGTGGGCGGCCGAAGTCTCCAAGCTCTTCGAGGTGAACGATGTCGGCTTCTCCAACAACGCCGAGCGCCTCGATGGCGGCTTCCGGATCGGGTATCGGGAGATCCAGCCGGGGAGCGTCTTCCGCGACTACAACATCAACCTGAGCTCCTTCCACAACTGGAGCCACGAGGCCCTGGACGACATGTGGTCCGTGGGGTCGTGGCACGACGCCCGGACCAACGGGAACTACAACCTGCGCTTCAACGGGACGTTCCTGAACAACTGGGGCTTCCGGACCAGCCTCCGATACAGCCCCCAGAAGATGGACCGCCGAAACACCCGGGGCGGACCGATGATGGTGGGGCCCGCCAACGTGAACTACGACTTCAACGTCAACAGCGACTGGCGGAAGCGATTCAGCGGTGCCTTCGACGTGAGCGTCTCCGACGACCGCCTCGGACGCGGCGGGAGCTTCAGGGTCGGAGGACGCCTCAGCGTGCGCCCGTCCGACAACGTCTCCGTCTCGGTGAACCCGGGGTGGGAAACCCGACAGTCGGGGGACCAGTACGTGACGGCGACGAGCGTTCTGCCGTATTCGCCGACGTACGGCACGCGCTACCTCTTCGCAGACCTGGACCGGACCACGTTCTCCATGGAGACGCGGCTGGACTGGACGTTCTCGCCCAAGCTTTCCCTCCAGCTCTTCGCCCAGCCCCTGCTGTCGTCCGGCCAGTATCTCCAGTACAAGCAGCTGGCTTCGTCGGAGACGTTCGACTTCGACGCCTTCCAGCCCGGCACCGGTACCCAGGTGGGCGGTGACGTGCAGTGCACCAGCGACATCTGCGAGGTCGACGGCAATCAGTACGTCGACTTCGACGGAGACGGAACGGCCGACTCGTCCTTCCGCGACCGCGACTTCAATGTCCGTTCGCTCGTGGGCAATGCCGTGCTGCGGTGGGAGTACCGACCCGGGTCCACCATCTTCTTCGTCTGGCAGCGACAGCAGGTGGGTCGGACCAGCTACGGCGATTTCGACTTCGGCCGCGACCTCGGTGCCCTGTGGGGTGCCCCGGCCGAGAATCGCTTCATTGTGAAGATGAACTACTGGCTGGGACTCTAGGAGCACCGAGTTCCCCGGCGGCCCGCTGGACCTGGGGCGGGGCCGCCCCCACCTTCGCGGGCATGCTCGTCTCATCGATTCGGCGGCATGCCACGGTCTTCCGTCGTGTGGGACGCCACGACGCCGGGCCCGCGTGCGTCCTGCTGCTGACCGCGCTGTCGTGCGCGAGCCCGGCCGTCGCCCAGGTGGAGGTCACCGGCGCCACCATCCGCCAACTGCAGGAGGCGATGGTGTCGGGGGCGGCATCGTCGGTGGACATCACCCGAGCCTACCTGGCGCGCATCGAGGCGTACGATCAGAGAGGCCCGGAGTTGAACGCCATGATCTGGCTCAACCCGAACGCCGTCGCGGAGGCCGAAGCGCTGGACCTCGAGCGTGCGTCCGGGGGACCCCGTGGTCCGCTGCACGGCATTCCGGTCATTCTCAAGGACAACTACGACACCGTCGATCTGCCGACGAGCGCGGGGTCTCTGGCTCTCGCCGCCAACATCGCGCCCGACGACGCCTTCCAGGTGGCGCGACTCCGGGAGGCCGGCGCGGTCATCCTGGGCAAGTCGAACATGCACGAGCTGGCCAGCGGCATCACCACCATCGGCTCCCTCGGGGGTCAGACGCGGAACCCCTACGACCTGGCGCGGAATCCCGGTGGATCCAGTGGCGGTACGGGCGCGGCGGTGGCGGCGAGCTTCGCCGCCGTGGGGTGGGGAAGCGACACGTGTGGGTCGATCCGGATTCCCGCCGCCCAGAACGACCTCGTCGGGCTCCGGCCGACGAAGGGGCTGTCGAGCATCGACGGGATCATTCCCCTGTCCCACACGCAGGACGTGGGTGGACCGCTGGCCAGGAACCTCGCCGACCTGGCCATCGCTCTCGATGCCACGGTGGGACCCGACCCCGCGGACCCGGCCACGTCCATCGTGGCGGGGCGCGACCTTCCGTCGTTCGTCGACGCGCTGGACGCCGAAGCGCTGGTTGGTGCCAGGATTGGAATCCTGGAGGAGTACTTCGGGGACGCTCCGGAGGAACAGTCCGCCGCTCGCCTGGTGAGAGACGCCATCGCCAGGATGGTGGAGCTCGGTGCCGACACCGTGAGCGTGGAGATCGTGGGCCTCGACGAGTTGCTCGAAGGCTCGGGGCTCATCGGGCATGAGTTCCGATGGGACCTCATGGACTACCTGGCGGCCAACCCCCGGGCGCCGGTCTCCTCGCTGGGCGAGATGCTGGATCTCGGGCTCATCCACGAGGCCCTGGTGCCGCGCGTGCGCGCCCGGATGCGCACGGAGAGCCGCGACTCGGACGAGTACCGGGCCGCCTACGCGAAGCGGGATCCCCTTCGCGCGGCCGTCGAAGCCGCCATGGACCGTGCCCGAGTCGATGCCCTCGTCTTCCCGACGGTCCGGACGGTGCCGGCGGTCATCGGAGATCCCCAGCGCGGATCGAGTTGCAGCCTGAGTGCCAACACCGGGCTACCCTCCCTCAGCATTCCCGTCGGCTTCGTCGACGACCGTCTTCCCATCGGCATGGAGATGATCGGGCGAACGCTGGACGATTGGCGGCTGGTGGCCCTCGGCTACGCGTTCGAGTCGGCCACGGACCATCGGAGGGAGCCGTGGAGCACGCCGCCTCTGGTGGACGGCCGGGCGCCTACCGCCGACGTCATCCGCGTCCATGCCACCGGGGCGGATTTCGATCCGTCGGTGTCGTCGGGGGTGGAGGCCGTGGGTACCCTCCGATTCGACCCGGCGTCGAGACGCCTCAGCTACGACGTGAGGGTGGAGGGGGTGGCGGCGGAGGACGTCGTTGCCGTGGTCCTACGCCGTCGGGACGCGGAGTCCGAGGCCTGGCTCGTGGCGGCCCGGCTGTCGGGGCCGGGGTTGGCCGTGGCCGCCGGCGCGTTCACGGCCGAGGCGGACCTGGTGTATGCCCTGAGACGGGGTGCGGTCCGCCTCGAGGTATACACGCGAGCCCATCCTCTCGGTGCCGCCAGGGCCGTGCTCCGCGTCGGTGGTTGATGCTCCCGTGAGGAACGTGTTGAGGCGCGCCGCGCTCGTCTCGTTCGTAGCGCTCTTCGTGGCGTGCAGTGGCGAGCCGCCGCCCCGCGATCTCTCCACCCTGGTGGTGCGGGACAGCCTCTACGTCCTCCCCGAAACCGACGAGCTCTACACGGGACCCGTGTACCGGGACTTCGACGGCGCTCCCGGCCAGGTCCAGCTGGAGGGACGGCTCGCCGACGGAACGTGGGACGGCGAGATGCTGGTCTACCATCCCAACGGCGCGATCCGATACATGGGGAGCTTCCACGAGGGCTCGCGGTGCGGTCCATGGACCGAGAACGCCGACTCGGTGAGGAACCAAAGCATCTATGAGGAGTTGGTGGACGAGATCGAGAGCCTCGGCGTGTATCCACCGTGCCCCGAGCGCTGACCCATTCGAACACACCGAGGACCATCATGGAGTTGTGGGAGATCCTCATTCTGGCGGCGATTCTCGTCGGCTTCTTCTGGCTCATCATGTACGCGGCCAACTACGCCCGGTCCAAGGACGAGGGGTAAGTCGACGTGACTCCACGGGCTTCCGTCGAGGTACCGGTCGATTCCGCGCTGACGTGCCGGCGAGAGGACTTCTCTCTCCCCCGGGACGAGCACTACCTGAACTGCGCCTACATGGGGCCGCTGCCTCGGGCATCGGAGCAGGCGGGCGTCGAGGCCATTCGGCGAAAGGCGGTGCCCACCCGAATCGTCCCCCCTGACGCCTTCTGGGAGACGGACCGGCTGCGTGAGCTGTTCGCACGGCTGGTGCACGTGGACGAACCGAATCGCATCGCCATCCAGCCGGGCGTCTCCTACGGTGTCGCCACCGCGGCCCGGAATCTCTCGGTGACGGCAGGGCAGAACGTCGTCATCACCCACGAGCAGTTCCCCGGCAACGTCTACTCCTGGCGCCGTATGGCCGCCGAGGCCGGCGCCGAACTCCGGGCGGTGGGTCCCGGCGGCGACGCAGGCGATGCTCGTGGCAGGGGGCAGCGCTGGAACGATCGGCTCCTCGAGTCCGTGGATGCCCGGAGCGCCATCGTATCCGTCCCGGTCGTGCATTGGACCGACGGCACGTGGTTCGACCTGGAAGCGCTGGGTGAGCGGTGTCGCGATGTGGGTGCCGTTCTCGTCGTCGATGCCACCCAGTCGGTGGGAGCGCTGGACTTCGACGTCTCGAAGGTGCGACCGGACGTCCTCATCGTGGCGGCCTACAAGTGGCTCCTCGGGCCGTACTCCCTCTCGCTGGCGTACTTCGGCCCCCGCTTCGACGAGGGCACTCCACTCGAGGAGACGTGGATCGCCCGGGAGAAGAGCAGCGACTTCCAGAACCTCGTGGAGTACCAGGACCAGTACGTGGGTGGGGCCATCCGATACGACGTGGCCGAGCGATCGAACTTCTTCCTCGCACCGATCGCTGCCGCCAGTCTCGAGCTCCTCAACGGGTGGGGCCCGGAGCGGATCCAGGAGTACTGCCGGGGTCTCACGCGCGACTTTCTCGAGGAGGTCGGGAAGCTCGGTTACACCGTGGAGGACGAAGCGTGGAGGGGCGCTCACCTCTTCGGCCTACGCATGCCCGCCACCGTCGACCTCGCCGCCCTCCGCGACGCCCTCGCCGCCCGAAACGTCTCCGTCTCTCTCAGGGGCTCCGCACTGCGTCTCAGCCCCAACGTCTACAACGACGAGACCGACATGGGGGTGCTCTTGGACGTCCTGAAGGACGCGGTCCGCTAGCGCACTACCGACCCTGCACGCCGAACACGATCTCCGCGCGCGCTCCGATCTCGATCCCCTGCTCCTCGAACCATCCCTGGCGCACTTCCAGCGCGAACATGGCGGGTGCGTCGCTGGGGTACGACTCGGTCACCAACGGCTCCATGGCGATGATGTCGACGATCCGGTACGACGGATCCATGTAGGCTACGTCGAGGGCGACGTAGGTGTTGGCCATCCAGAACGCTCGGGGCTGGCTGTCCTCGAACACGAAGAGCATGCCGGTGCCGTCGGGAACCTCGTCGCGGTACATGAGCCCCTCGGCTCGCTCGTCCGGGGTGGCCGCCACCTCGGCAACTACGGTGTCGGCGTCGAAGATGACCCAGGCGTGGCCGGGAGGAGGCATGGGCGCCCGACGCGCGGTCGGGGTCTCGGCCTCGGAGGAGCCTCCAGGAGACACGCTCCGCGCTTCAGCCGTCGCGTTCCCGCCGTCGGCGCAACCGAAGGCGAATAGGAGGGTGCCGAGGAGTCCGGCGATGCCGCACTGGCGGGCACGAACCGATTTGTGAAAAAATGTACGAACTGCCATCGCAAGGCTCCCATTAGACCACAGACGTATGTAACTTACGCGGCCGGACTACGGTTCCCACCACCCACCCGAATCGCACGAACCGTAGGAGACTGGTAGAGTAGCTTCGGCGACTTGTTCCAGTCTCGAAAGAGCGCGCCTACATGATCGAACAGAATCTCCTCGACATCCTGGTTTGCCCGGAGACGAAGCAGACGCTTCGTGTCGCGGATGAAGGTTTGCTGTCCGACCTCAACGCCTCCATCGAGGCCGGCGCGGTCACCAATCGAGGCGGGGAGGACGTGAGGACTCCCTTGACCGAGGCGCTTGTCCGGGAAGACGGCGCCGCCCTCTATCCAGTCAGGGACGACATCCCGATCATGCTGATCGCCGAGTCGATTCCACTCCCAACGAAACAAGATGCCACGACTTCGCACTCCTAGGATCGCAGCGCTCGCTCTGCTGACCGCCGGGTTGGCCGCGTGTGACGCCACCCCGCTGCCGGTGGGGATGGAGCGGGGCACCGAGCTTTACGAGACGTGTGCCCCCTGCCACGGCGCAAACGCGGCAGGAGATCCCGACATCGACGCGCCGGCCATCGCCGGTCTCCCCCAGTGGTACATCGACGAGCAGCTTCGTGGCTTCCAGGCCGGGTACCGGGGTGACCACTACACGGGTCTCGCGGGCCTTCGGATGCGGCCCATGGCTCTGTCTCTCACCCGGGACGGCGACATCGAGTCGGTGGCCGAGTACGTAGCCAACCTCGATCCGGTCTTCCCGGAGAGCACCCTCCACGGCAACGCCGGTGCCGGTGCAACCCTGTATACCCAGGTGTGCGTGGCCTGCCCCGGTGCCGCCGGCGTCGGGATTCCCGAGCTCAACGGCCCGCACAGAGCCAAGGGCGACGCCTGGGACCTCTACCAGGAGCTTCAGAACTTCCGCTCCGGCGCCCGCGGGGCGGCCCCCGGCGACACTTGGGGCGCCACCATGCGGGCAAACTCCCTCGCTCTCTCGGACCAGGCGATGCAAGACGTCATCGCCTACGTCCAGACGCTTCGATAGGCGGACGCATGCTTGAGAAGAAGACTCTCGACGAACACGCCGCAGGAGCCGTCCCCGAGATCGCTGACAGCGAGAACGAGGCGATCATGGATGCCTCGAAGACCTTCCTGATCACCGTCGTCGGGGCTGTGCTCTTCTGCGCCGCCGCCCTCTTCATCATCCTCCGGACCCGGATGGGCTAACGAGATGGAACGCTTCCTCATCCAGGCATCGACGTACGCCGGCAGCATCGAC
>CALJKZ010000588.1 GCA_937983085.1 uncultured Gemmatimonadales bacterium | reverse complement strand
CCGCCCGCGTCCGGCCGCCGGCGGACGCGAACCCTCCATCGACTTCTCGGCCGTCGTGACGCTGAACCGACCGGTGTACCGAAAGCGGCTTCGGAGCTTCGACCCGTCGGGGCCGGCTCCCGTGCGCGGGATCGTGTCTCCGGCCCTTTCGCCCGACGGCGAGTCGGTGCTCTTCTCGGCACTGGGCGACCTCTGGTACATGAAGATCGGGGCGGCGCCCGAGCGTCTCACCGACGATCCCTTCGTGGAGGTCGACGCGGCGTGGGCTCCGGACGGACGGCGATTCGTCTACGCGTCGGACCGGGACGGCGCGACGAACCTGTACCTCGCCCAGGTCGGCTCGACCGAGCACCGGCGCCTCACCACCGACGGAGGAGGTATGCCCGCGTGGTCCCCTGACGGCAGGGAGATCGCGTATGTCGGCGGTGGGTTCGGGGATGGCGGCGTGCGTGTTCTGGACTTCGAGACGGAAGAGGTGCGAACCGTCCGTTCGGGACTCAACAGCCCCGGTCGGCCCACCTGGTCCCCCGACGGCCAGCGGGTGGTGGTATCCGCCCTCGATCGATACTCCACGCGCTTCCGGGAGGGTGTGAACCGACCGCTTTCGCTGCCCGTCGCCCGCCCCATCTCCCAGGACGATCTGGACTCGTGGGAGGGTCCTGGGGTCCAGGAAGGGGAGCGATGGCTCGACTTCGCCCGCCACGGCTCCTTCGCCAGCCGTGGCACCGACGGACCCGTGTGGTCGCCCGACGGGCGGCACGTCGCGTACATCGCATCCGGAGTGCTCTGGGTCCAACCCGTTTCCGAGTCGGGCGACCCCGCCGGCCCCGCCCGTAGGATGAACAACGAGCAGTCGTCCGATCCGTCGTGGTCCGGCGACGGCCGTTACCTCCTCTATCTCACGACGGACCGGCTTCGGCGGATCTCGGTGGAGAGTGGCGCCGTCGAGGACGTCCCGGTGCCGCTCACCTGGACACGCGTCGTTCCCGAGGGCCGCTATGTCGTCCACGCCGGCCGCATGTTCGACGGAATGGGCCCCACCCTCCGACGCGACGTCGACATCGTCATCGAGGGCAACCGCATCGTCCGGGTCACGGACCATGCGGCCGAACTCCACGACGGCGAGGTCCTCGACGCCTCTGACGGTGTCGTGATGCCGGGTCTCATCGAGATGCACATGCACGGAGGTCTGGGAGCCGGCGAGCATGTCGGGCGTCAGTGGCTCTCCTACGGAGTGACCACGGTCCGCACGCCCTCCGCCGACCCCTACGAGATGGTGGAGGTGCGCGAATCGAGGGCGGTGGGCCGCCGCATCGAGCCGAGGATGTTCGGCACGGGGAGCACCATCGACGGAAGCCGGATCTACTACGGAGGCGCGCCGGCCCTCACCTCCCACGGACAGGTGGACCTGGCCTTGGATCAGGCCCGGGACCTCGACTTCGACCTGCTGAAGACGTACGTGCGTCTCTCCGATCCGGTTCAGCGGCGGGTCATCGACGAATCGCACGCCTTGGGCATGCCGGTGACGTCCCACGAGCTCTATCCGGGGGTCGCCTACGGGGCCGACGGTGTCGAGCACGTGAAAGGCACCAGCAGGCGGGGGTACTCACCGAAGGTCTCGGAACTCAACCGGAGCTACCAGGACGTCGTGGGCCTCCTCGCAGCGTCGGACATGACGCTCACCCCCACCGTGGGCATCTACGGCGGCTACGCCGTCGTGGCCCAAGACGATGCCTCCCTGGGGGATGACGTCCGCCTGGAGGCTTTCGGCATGCGGCGCCCGCCGAGCGACGGCGACACCGAGGGGCTCGACGTCCGTCGACGCCTGGTCCGTGACATGGCCTCCCTGGCGCGACGTATCGTGGAGCAGGGAGGGGTGGTGGTGGTGGGCACCGACGCACCCATCAACCCGGCGGGAATCTCCTTGGTGGCCGAGATGCAGATCCTGGTGCAGTACGGCGGCATGACCCCGTTGGACGTCCTCCGGGCGACCACGGCGATCTCGGCGGATGCCATGGGGTACGGACATGCTCTCGGGCGCGTGGAGGCCGGTCACCTCGCCGACCTGGTGGTGGTGGGCGGCGACCCCCTGGCCGACATCCGCGCCGTCCGGGATGTGCGGCACGTCATCAGCGACGGGAGGGCCTACACCGTGGAAGAGTTGCTCCAACGCCCAGGCCGATGACGACGACGGAGTCCTGTGTGCGCGGCGGGTCGGGCGTCCGGTGGGCGCTGGCTGCCGTCACGGGGCTCTTCGTGATGGTGTCCGACGCCACGGCCCAGACCATCCGCGGGCGCCTCCTGGAGTTCCAGTCCGACGAACCCATCGCCCTCGGGCACGTTGTCATGGTCTCGGCGGCCGGCGACTCTGTGTCCGCGGCCCTCACCGACGAGGCGGGGTTCTTCGAAGTCACGGCAGGAGAGGCCGGAAGCTACCTGCTGGAAGCCGCGGCACTCGGGTACAAGGCGACCCGGGTCGGGCTGTTCGAGCTCGGCGGGGGAGGGGAGATGTCCGTCGAGTTCCGGCTGTGGCCGGCGCCCCTCTCCATCGCGGGGGTCATGGTGGAGAGCCTGGTGGAGGCCCCGGAACTCGTACGAAACGGCTTCTATCGGCGGATGCAGAGTGGTGTGGGAACGTACTTCTCGCCTGCCGATGTCGCCGATGCGACGGCCACCCGTGCCATCGACATGATTCAGGGTCTCTCGGGCGTCCGCATGCGTATCGATCCCGTCGATGGCGAACGGCTGCTGCTCCGGGGAAAGAACGGCTACTGCGTTCCCACGCTCATGGTGGACGGCACGAGAGCCACGTGGGCCGGGACCAGCATGCGCCTCGACGAGCTCGTGCCCCTGGAAACCGTGTACGCCATGGAGGTCCATCGAGGGGTGTCCAGCCTCCCCATCGAGTTCGGTTCATTCAACCAGTGCGGCGTTCTCGTATTCTGGACGAAACGTCAGGTTCGGCGCTGAATCTCAACACATCGGTGTAGGCGTGTGTCTTGTTAGTCGTACGCCCGCACCCGTATTTTGATCTGAAAGATTTCCTGGGAGCCGGACCCGGATGAAACCCTTCGTCGTAACCTCTGCCGCGCTCGGCATGGTCCTCATGCTCGTGGGCGAGCTTTCCACGTACGACACCTCCAGGTCAGGCGTCCTGTCGGCGGATCACGCCGCGGTCGCGTCGGCCGATGTCGACCCCAACGAGATCGTTCAGGGAACGTGCGTCCGATGTCACTCGGATTCGCGTCTCCGGGGCAACCTCTCGCTGGAAGAGTTCGACATCGCCGATGCGGTGAACGATCGTGAGGTCGTCGAGCGAATGATCCGGAAGGTCAGGGCCGGCATGATGCCACCTCCGGGCGTTCGGGCCCCCGAAGGGGATACGCTGCTTCAGTTCGTCGAGACCCTCGAGAACGTCATGGACGAGGCCTCGGAGGACGACCCCAATCCTGGCCGCAGGACCTTTCAGCGTCTGAACCGGCCGGAGTACGAGCAGGCCATTCGTGACCTCCTCGACCTCGAGGTGAACGCCGGCGACTGGCTGCCCCTCGATCAGATGAGCGCGAACTTCGACAACATTGCGGACGTGCAGTCGATGTCGCCGCTCTTGCTCGAGTCGTACCTCAACGCCGCCTCGGACATCAGCCGCATGGCGGTGGGCGACCGGAACGCTCCGGAGATCAACGTCACGTACCGGAACTCCCAGTACATGTCCCAGCACCCCTGGGACCACGTGGCGGGCACGCCGTACGGGACCCGCGGAGGCATGGCGGTTCGCCACTCGTTCCCGGTGGACGGGATGTACTCCTTCGGGATGACCTTCGCGTCGGGCCGTGGCGAGCGCTTCGAGGACATCGACATCTCCATCGAGGGCGGGCGCGTTGCGCTCATGGCGTATACCCGCTCGGGTGAGGCCGCGGACGGACGTGGCGGTGGTGCGCTGTGGACCGAGCCCGTCTTCGTCCGTGCCGGTCAGCGTGCCGTGTCGGCGGCGTTCATCCGTCGGTCGGATGGTCCGTACGAAGACGTGATCCGCCCCCACGACTGGTCCATGGCTGGCGGAGGATCGGGTGGCGACGGCATCACGACGCTTCCTCATCTCCAGGAGCTCATCGTCGGCGGACCGTACGAGTCCACCGGGATCTCCGAGACGCCGAGCCGCCAGAAGATCTTCATCTGCCGGCCCACCGAGGCCTCCGAGGAGGAGGCGTGCGCACGCACCATCCTCGACAACCTGGCGTCCAGGGCGTATCGGCGACCGGCCACCGAGGCCGAGGTCGAGGGTCTCATGGAGTTCTACCACTCCGGCCATGAAAAGGGTGGCTTCGAACGCGGGGTGAGGGATGCCCTCGAAGCCACGTTGGCCAGCCCCTTCTTCGTGCTGCGCCTGGAGCGCGAGCCCGATGGGGTCGATCCGGGGGAGATCTACGAGCTCGAGGACATGGAACTGGCTTCACGGCTCTCGTTCTTCCTCTGGGGCACGCCGCCGGATCAGGAGCTGCTCGAGGTCGCACGCAGGAACGATCTGAACGACGCCCGCGAGCTGGAGCGTCAGACGCGGCGGATGCTCGCCGACCCGCGCGCAGAGGCGCTGGGCACGCGCTTCGCCGCCCAATGGCTGCGCCTCCAGGACCTCTACAAGGTTCGACCGGATCCGAACTTCTATCCGAACTTCGACGAGACCCTCGCCGATGCCATGCATCGCGAGACCGAGCTCTTCTTCAACTATCTGGTGAAGGAGAACCGTGACGCCCTCGAGCTGTTGAAGGCCGACTACACGTTCGTCAACGAACGTCTGGCCAATCACTACGGCATGCAGGGCGTCGCCGGCCGACACTTCCGGAAGGTCCAGTACACGGACGGTGTCCGTAGCGGCCTACTCGGCCACGGCAGCGTCCTCGTGCTCACCTCCTTGGCCAACCGCACCTCACCCGTGTTACGCGGCAAGTGGGTGATGGAGGTCCTCATGGGGACCCCACCGCCGCCACCGCCGCCGGGGGTACCGGATCTGGACGAGACGGAGGGTACGCAGGAAGGCAAGCGCCTCACCACGCGGGAGCGCATGGAGATCCACCGCGCCAACCCGACCTGCAACTCCTGCCATCGCTTCATGGACCCCATCGGTCTGGCCCTGGACAACTTCGATGTCACGGGGCAGTGGCGTGTCCGTGAGAACGGAATGGCGCTCGACACCCGTGGTGAGTTCTACGACGGCAATCCCATTCAGACACCGAAGCAGGTCGCCGATGCCTTGTTGCGCCGGCCGATCCCGCTGATGAGGTCGCTGACTGAGAATTTCATGGCCTACGCCTTGGCGCGTAGGGTCGAGTACTACGATCAGCCCACCATTCGCTCCATCGTCGAGGAAGCCGAGGACGATGGTCAGTACAGGATGGCCGACCTGATCATCGGGGTCGTACAGAGTGACCCGTTCCGCATGAAGCGCGCCGCCGAGCGGGTGGCCGACGATGCGGTGCAGGACAGGCAGTAGAGCAGGCGAAACCAGGCAAGCTCCCACTTATCAGGAGACTCGGGACGATGGAGTTCAT
>CALJKZ010000587.1 GCA_937983085.1 uncultured Gemmatimonadales bacterium | reverse complement strand
CCTACTCTTTTGCGGCTGAGTCGGCCACCTCCGCCCTACGCCATGCCTCCCTGTCCTTGACGCTAGCAACCTCGCCCGCGGCCCGGCGCTCGTGCGCCGGCCCATCGTGCTCTAGCTCGGCCGTGTAGCGCACCTTCTTGTAAAGCGCCTCGGCGCCGGCCCACTCGATGCCCTTGGCCTGGCTCTCGGCCAGCGCCTGCTTGTAACGCTCGGTCGCGGCTTCTAGCTGCTTGACCTTCTGGCCGATCTTGGCGAGCAGGGTCTGAGCGTCGATCAAAAGGGTATGTCTCCGTCAGGGTCTTCCGGCGAGCCGTACTCCTCGCCGGCCACGTAGTCGGCCGGAGGCTCGGGCGCCGGGGCCTCGCTTTCGCCCTCGAAGGGGATCGGGGCCGTCCGAGCGTCGAACGCCACCACCTTGCCCTGCCCCATGCCGATGATCAGCGTGTTCACATGCGCCATCATCGCCTGCTCGTCCTGCCAGCCCTCGGCGGAGAGATCGCGCCGCACCCGGTTCGCCAGGGCAATCGCCTCATCCACCGTCAGCGGCTCGGGCTTCGTCCAGCCGTTGCCAGCCGGGGTCGGGGCGCTCGCGCTCGGAGTGCTCGCCTTGGCCTGGCGCTCGAGCGGCTGCGGGTTGTCGCCGGGAGCGCCAACCTGATGGATGTTCGCGGCGCGCCCTTGGATCGAGCGCGTGTCGTTGTAGACGCTCACCGCGCCCTTGACCAGTAGCACGTCGCCCACACTGAACGGCGCCGGGTGGGGCGAGTTCCAGTGCTTTAGCTTGATCGTCGCGCCGTCCTCGTCCTCGACATTGTAGTCGTCGCGCCACCACGGCCCCTTCTTGCCCTCGCCCTCCGTGCGCCCGTAGCTGTTCACCACCTTGGCCTCAAAGCCCTGAATGGGCGTCTTGTCCGGCCATGTGTTCATGTCCTCAATTCTCATGCCGAGCCTCCTTTCTCCGACGCCTCATGTAGCGACGGCCGAACATTCTCTTACAGGTCAAACAGACGCGCTCAAAGCCGCCCGTCTTTTTCCTCCGGACGACCAAATTGTCACCGGAAAGCGGGTGTCCCCTAAGGCAATGCGTTTTGCCTGCGTTATGATGAACCCCATCCCTGATTGCATCCTCTAGATTGTCGCTGTAACTGCCGGCATACAAGTGCTCTGGATTTACACAAGAGCGATTGGAGCACCTATGCAAGACAAGCATCCCTTGAGGGATGTCCTTCCTGCGCGACAAAATCCAAGCCACCCTATGCGCACGCTCGACTTTCTTTCGAAAGTAGAAGGCCCCGTAGCCACGGCTGACAGATGCGACCCAAAGCCAGCATCCAGACATCGGCTCGGGGCTTACCTTCCGAAGAAATCGGCGACGCAAAGCGTCAGTTGGCTCAATCGTAATCACTGGAGGATACCCACCGAGACGCGGGGACTTGGTAGCGAAATTCGATCGCGGAAGCAAGCTCCAGCGACGGCAGCGCCTTGCCGTTCTCGATCCTGTGGTAATGGCCGAGGCTGATACCAAGATCCCGTGCCGCCTGCTCCTGAGAGAGGCTCGCCGCAGTCCTGGCGCCACGTAACTGTTCGTGTGCCTTCATGAGAGCAGAAGGCTAGCAAACAATCCTCCTGATTGCAACCCTTGACTTTGCACCCCGGCGGGCTATACTAGAACCGTGAGGCACCCACAGACACCTTCACCAACCGACCGGCCGCTCCGCTCCGGGGCCACTCGGCCCGCTCCTCACCGGGGCGGGGCGGCCAGCTTCCCTTGTGAGGAGGAGAGCATGACACAGAAGCTAGACACCGACAGATGCAAGGGCATTCTTGCGATCCGCTCAGCCATCCCCGTGGTCGAGGCGGCAGCGGAGCCACGCGGGTGACAGCAACGCGAGGACGGAGAGCCCGATCCCCGCGTCACCCGCGACCCCCTCGACGCGCTCCGCACGGCCCTCGCCACCTATCGCAAGGCGGTGGCCTCGTGACCGTCACAGCTCCCCGCCCGCAGTACCGCCGCTACCGCATCACGGTGCATGTGCCCTTGTGGCTCGCTTGGCAGTTCTCGGGCTTCACGATCAACGGGCCGGTGCTTGACGAAGACGGCGTGAGCATGATGAGCCTTCGCCAAGAGAGGCTCGACACCGACCCCGAGGCGATCCACGAGGAGTACATGAAGATGGGCGCCGAGTACGTGGAAGTGAGGCCGCTGTGAGCTACTGCGTCGATTGCGGCGGGCACCACACCTGCCTGCCCGGCCAGTGCTGGGAGGTCAGACGCGAGCGCCGGCAGCGCGACAGGCGGCTGGCGTCCGAGGCTCGGGAGGCGGGGCAGGGCGGGGCCGAGGAGGGCGCCGACGGCGCAGATCGTCGCGCTCAAGCGATGGGCCATGGATAACTACCCGGCCTGGCTCCGCTGCGGCTGGTGCGGGAACACCTACTCAAGCCCCGGCGCCCCCGAGCCCTACCCGAGCACGAGGCATGGGTGCCCCGAGTGCGGGGCGGATGTGTGGCTGTTCGGGGAAGAGATTGGAGGAGAGGGATGAGCCGCTACGTCGAGGACTTCGCCGCGCTGGCCGATGCCGTCAATAGCGGCGGCCTGGTCGAGATCGGAGAGGCCGAGATCCTGGTGGAAGAGTCGCTCGACCTGCCGTCGAATCTGTGGCTGCGGGGGCAGGGCGGGAATAGCGTTCTCCGGCAGGCCGCACCCGATCAGCAGATGCTCATGGCCTCGGGCGTCTGGGGCATCATGCTGTCTGACTTCTCGATCCGGGGGTCGAGCGGCGAGGCTCCGAATGGGCTCGGGGCGATTCGCCTGGGGCCGAAAAGCGACAAGGGCGTTAGCGAGTGCGCCGTCGAGCGGGTCAGCATTTCCGGCGTGGGATGCTGCGGCGTCGTCATCTCGAGCAAGAGCTACTACTGTCACGTTCGATCCTGCAACATCTTCGGGGCCGGGGAGGAGGGCATCTACATGAACGGCGCCGAGTGCTCTGTGGTGCATTCGAGAATCTCGTTTTGCACCGAGGCCGGCGTGAAGTCGGGTGGAACCGACTGTCTCGTCCAGGGCAATGTCCTGCTCCACAACAACCAGTTCGGCGTCCTGATCTCTCCCCGCGGTGTCCGTGGCCTGACCACCGGGAACATCGCCCGGGGCTCGGGATTCGAGGGGCTACGGGTGAACGACGCCCACGACCACATGCTGACGAACAACTACGTGACCGCGAGCGGCCAGGCCGACCCGAAGCGCAAGGACATTCGGGTGTCGGGGCCGGGGCATGTGGTCGAGGGGAATGTCGGGGAGGTGAGGTATGAGCAAGCCTGAGTGGCAGAATTGGCCGGAGGAGCCGTGGAGCGTAGATCAATACGACGCGAACGGAGACGCATTCAGTCTCGTTTTGCAGCCTTCCCCCTGGAAGCGCGTCCTCGCCTGCGTGAACGCCCTGGCCGGACGCCGGAACCCTGCGGCGGCGGGGCGGGTGATACGGACCGCCCAGAGGATCAACGCAAGACTAGAAACAAAGGGCTACATCGACATGGACCTAGCAACCGACCTGGCCGTCGCCCTCGCTGCCCTGGACGCCGAGCCGGACCGAAACGAGGTCATTCAGGTCTTCGACTACCAGGGCGTCCCGCACGGCTTTGGTGCGGCGCAGGATCTCCACGACGCCATGCGCGAGATCAAGGAGCGGATCAGCGATCGCTACCGCGTGACGAAGAGTCGCATCACGTACAGCGTTTGGGTGGAGGCGAAGGCGGAACAGGAGGCGGGCGATGGCAAGTAGAGAGGCGATGGAGCGGTTTGGCGGATATTGGAAAACCCAGGATGGCGTCCTGATGCGCCTCGGGCCAGTCGTGCTCGATGCCATCGACGCCTTCGCCCGCGCCGCCGAGGCTCGGGTGCTACGCGAAGCGGTAATACTCCTAGACGAGTGGCCGAAGTGCGCCGACATTGTCCGCCAGATGGCAGACGACCGGGAGGCGGGGCGGTGAGCGAGGCGAAGGTGGTGCATGAGTACGACGCCGAGCCACTGCACGTGCGGGTGGTGAAGCGCCCAGGCTTCAACCTCAGAGGAGACGAGATTGACACTTGGGCGGTCGAGTGGTCGATGGAGTCGACCGACGAGGAGTTGGATGGAAAGTGGCACCATGACAATAGCGTGAGCGCCATGTGCGGGGAAGAACTTGCCCGCCTCGCCGCCGAGAACCGGGCACTCAAGCGGCGGGTGGGGGAGCTGGGGGGAGCCCTCGATTATGCTCGACGCCAGTTCCTAGGTATCCAGAACATGACCGCAGAGAACCCGAACGTCGAGCGTCCGTACCACACTGCCGTGCAGGGCGCGGAAGCAGCCGTGCGCGCCCTGGCTGGTGAGCGCGCCCGCGCCGCCCTGGAGGGATCCGAATGAAGCGCCTGCTGGAAGCGCTGGACGAACTCGACGCGCTGGAGCGGGAGGCGACGCCGGGAGAGTGGGGATACGACTCCTACGCTCGCGTGTGGCAATCGCCCGACTCTCCGGGGTGGAATGAGGATGACGAGGCCCTGTTGTACTGCCCGGTGAAGTCCGGAGACACGGCCACCGATCAGGGTGCGTCCGACTTGGCCCTCGTCGCCGCTCTCCGCAACGCCTACCCGCTCCTGTCCCGAGCGCTGCGGGCGTCGCTGGAAATTGTGGACATGCGGGACAGCGACCTAACCGGCGATTCCGAGCGCGACCTCGCCGCCATCGAGGCCGAACTGGAGGCCCGCCGATGACCGAGGATAAGTACGAAAGGATGGCGCGGGAGTGGCTGGAACGCCAGCACGGAAAGATCGGCGGGCCGCAAGCTGACCGGGAGGTCTACGAATTCGCCGCCCTGCTGCGCGAGGTGGGCGGGGAGTGGGTGAGCGTGAGCAACGCCCGATTCTGGATGCGGGTCTCCGAGACCGGATCGTGTTGGGTTTGGACCGGGGCTCGAAACAAGGATGGATACGGCTACCTCCGAGACGGAGAGAGTACGGTGCTTGCCCACCGATTCGCATGGGCGAGCTTGAACGGCCCCATCCCAGACGGGGGACAGATTCTCCACCACTGTGACAACCCTCCGTGCTGTAACCCCGAGCACCTGTACGTCGGAACTCACGCCGACAACATGCGTGACATGGCGAACCGCGGAAGGGCTGCTACAGGGAAGACCTCGCGCTACCGCGGCGTGTCCAAGGTCGGCCGCCGTTGGCGAGCAACCTGCGGCCGAGACAACAAGCACGTTGGATACTTCGACACAGAAGAAGAAGCGGCGCTCGCATACGACGTTGCGGCCCTAGAGAGGCTGGGCGCTTCTGCCAAGGTCAACTTTCCCCTCCCCGCCCCGCCCGACGACGAGAACGGAGGATAGACATGTACCTCGACGGTTACGACCCGCAGTGCGGCAACCCACGACACCCTCGCGGACCCTGGCATCCGGCAACCCCGCTGCCGCTCTCGTCGGACTGGCTCGAGCGCATCCGTCAGTGGTGGCGCAGGCGCAAGTACGGCTGCGGGTGCGCGCCGTGAATCTTTACAGGGAGCGCCCCGCCCCGCCC
>CALJKZ010000586.1 GCA_937983085.1 uncultured Gemmatimonadales bacterium | reverse complement strand
CGATCACGGCTGTATGCTGGACCAAGAACATGCCGGCAACGAGCGGAAACACGTTCGTACGTCGTGCGCTCCGCCAATCCCACGCCGTGAGGGCCAACAGCAGCAGGTAGATGAGCGGAAGCAGCCTACTTCCATCCAGGAACTGGGGAAGGAAGGCGAGGTCGGGCAGCAGATAGAAGCCGAGTACACGATCGAACACAGGACTCGTCATGGGGAGGACGGTACACACCATGTACCGAGCGTGCACGTCAGGGGTGCGCCGACTGTGCATCGCCATAGCGAAGATGGCGAGGAAGAGCGGAACGTAGCCTAGCTGGAGCGCAAGGCGGGCGAAGGCTCCCTCGTCGAGAACCGAGCGGCTGATCGCGGAGTGTGCGACGAAGACGATCGAGGAGGCGACGAGGGGAGCGAGTACGTAGCCCACCCGGCCAACCGAGCGATGCAACTCACGCCGATCGGATCTGATGAGCAGTGCTTGCCCGACGAGGAGCACCAGCCACGCCACCATGAGTGCTCCGTGGACGTGGACCGCGACGTTGGGAATGGCGGCCAGTCGCTCGAAGTAGCTGGGCTTGAATGCGAAGGCCGCTGCAATCAGATAGACGACGGGAAGGACCGCACCGTACTTTATCAGGGCCCTGCTGAGATTCAGCGTCACATCTCGCTGCCTTCAGCTCACCGACCGACATCTTCGAGGACGACAATCGTCTGAATGCCCAGCTCGTCCTCCAAATGCCCGTATATGCGGCCATCTCGGATCGCATGGACCTGGATCTTCGGCAGGACGAGCCTTCGGATACTCTGGCCATCAGGACCATAGACCGTCCATCGAACCCCTTCTTCGGACGGACGCCCGGCCCAGCGCGCCCATATATCTCCCTCATGGGAGACCAGGAGCCGACCGTAAGCGCCGAAGCGATCCGGAAACGGCACGTCATCCGGGTGCGGTCGTTCGTTTGCAACCTGCTCCTCTCGATACAACGCGCGATCTTCCGGGGTCACGGACGGAGGCGACCGATCCTCACGGAAGATGCTCTCGAGGGCACCCGCCGAGTCGTAGACGAGGATCGAGTAGTCGACCCCGTTGGCGAGGGAGACGCGGTCACGCCCGGTTGCCCAGTTCATCACAGGAGAGAACGGAATCAGATCGAAGGCGTCTGGCCCCTCTCCGGACGCTCGCTCCCACACGCTGTTCATGTTGAAGGTGCCGAGGGTGTCGCGCCGCTCGAGGTGGGCAAGCACCATGGTCGTCGTGGTGGCTCGGACCCCGTCTGCACCCGTGAACTCCATGCATCCCCAACCGCGCGTCAGGCGGGTGCCGTCAGCCAAGAGGCCCATGAGCCCCGGGAAGACACAAGCAGATGTGGGGCTGGCCGACGTCAGGTCCTGGGCGAAGGATTCACCACGAGCGAACGTGCCGGAGGAGTCAAAGTGCACGAGCCGCCGTCGTCGAGGATCCATGACGGTCAGAGTGTCGCCGTCGCGCGTGTAGACGGTTGTGAGGAAGCCGAATTCCGAAGGACCCTCGCCCCGTCGTCCTACCCGACGGAGGTACGCGCCTTCAGGACTATAGAACATGAGCTCCGACGTCCCGCCGTTTGCCACCACGACGTTGCCGGATCCCAGAGGCGAAACCTGGCGGACGCTGAAGAACTCGTAATCCGGATCTCCCTCCTGACCGATCAACAGGACCGGGTCCGGAGGAACCGTATCCAGGAAGGGACCCGACGCGTGGGTCACAATGCGAATGCCCGCGGAGTCCTGATGCGTCACCGATTCAAGCGGACTCTCCTGCGAGTCGGTGCAGGCCGGTACGTAGAGCAACGCAAGGCTGAGGAACACGCGCAACTGAACACCCCTGCTTCTCTTCATCTCATACACCCTCGGTCGAGAACCAATGACCCCGATCGTGCCAATAGGCCTGAGCGCCCCGAAAGCCGAGCAGATCCGTCATCGTCGTTGTGAATCCCTCCGCGCCCCACTCGTGCACCCCCCCTCCCGGGAATACTCGAACACCGCAGAGATTCCACGCTAGCCGCTTGTCTGCAGCTCCGATGCGGGCCACCTACGCGAGCGCGGTGCTGAGGTGCTTGATCCACGCCTCGCGTGCCGTCCATGTCAGCTCCGCAGGGATCTCCCGTTCTGTAGCCCAGGCCAGGAGATACCGCTCGTGCCGGCGACGCTTGTCGGTGTGAAGGGAGTCGATGTCGATAGGCTCTTCCCGGGTCACGGAGTCGACAAGACGTACCGAACCGGGCGGGAGGCCCGTGAAGTCGTTCCGGACGCCTCTGGTCCGAAGGTAGCAGTGGGCCTCCGGTATCGACGGTAGCGAGTACCGCCGAAGGATGGGACCAATGCCCGGCGAGTTCGACTCGTTGAGCTGAAGGTAGCCTAACGTCAACTCGCAGTCCGATCGCTCCGCCTCCTCCGCCAGGCCCGCCAACAGAGCGTGCTTCGACGAGCACGTACCACATGCTTGGTCCAGGACCATGATGCTGGATGCTGGTCCGGTCGGACGTCTGTAGGGAAGGCCCTGAACAAAGGTGCATGCCTCAGCGAAGGTCGTGAGGCCTTTCTCTCGCAAGCGCGTCGACAGAACACCGGTCTGGGCTAGGTCGAAGTCGTACACCGCGGGCACCATGAGCGAATCTGGTCCACGAGAAGGCTAACGTTCTGGAATTCTGCGGGCGCACCTGTCCATCCGCCAGCGAGCGCAGCGAGTGCCCTCTCTGCGCCTTAGCGGTCAGCAGCAGTTCCTTGTAGGGCGGGAGACCCCCGTGAACCTAGGATCCTCAGTCGCGGACCACCGGGGCATACCAGCCTCCGTAGGTCCCACCCTCGGATTCAGCCAAGGCTTGGAACAGGGAATCCATGCCCCGGACCACCTCGAAGCTCGGCACCAGGGTCGTGGTAGCAGAGCACGTGTGAGACGCGACGTCCTCGTCGGCCGAGAGATACTCGATCACGTAGTCCTCCTCCCGAAGCCGCTCACCCATGGCTCTCGCCCCGGGCTCGTCCGCATAGTCCAAGTAGAAGGTCATCGGGTGGGGCAATGAGAGGTCAGAGCCATTCACGTGCAGCGACTCGAGGCCGCGCTGAGTGGCGTACTCGTAGTCGACTGGCTTGTCTGGCGCGCGTCCCACGAGAAGCGCCACAGTGACTAGAATCGAGCTCTGCCGAGCCAACACGGCCACCTCTCCTGCCTAACGTTCTGGAATTCTGCTGACGCGGCCGGGCGTTTCGCAAACCAAGGGCGTTACCAGAGGTGGCCCCGACGCCTTGGCGGACAGCATCAATTCCTTAGGGAGCCACTCGGTTTCGAGGCGCCACAGGATTGGCCCGGGGACCTCAGTCAGCTCTCGGGTTCGTCATCTGAGACTCCAATCCGGCGGGATACCGTGAAGAGATAAAGGGGTCCATTCACGACGCCATGCCTCACTCGGAGTTCGAACCCCACATCGAAGTTCCCGACCGCCTCAAAGCCGACGCCCATGCCGAGGTCGTGAAAGCGTTCGAAGTCTGGACCATGCGCGCCGATCTGCGCGGATAGATAGTGCCTGGCGTGGAGCCCGTCGAACGTGAAGAGGTGGACGCGCGCGCCAACGCCGAACGTTGGCCACCAAGAGACCTTGTCGCACGGGAACGCGATCTCCGTACCCACCGTGCACCGTCCAACGCGATCTATCGAGCCTATCCCTGCTTCGGCGCCCAAGGAGAGCCGCTGGAAGAGCGTCCGCTCCAGTCCGACGGCGGTTAGCGAGCCGGGAGCATTGACGTCGCGGCTGAGGTCAGTGACACCCGCTCGGAACGAGAGGTGCCAGGGGCGGAGGGCCGAGGAGGACGAGCTTGACTCGTCCTGGCCAGCGCCGGGGAGGGGAGTCGCGACTGCCACGATCCACAACATGGCGAGGGTTGAGAGCCCCACAATGGTCCGGGTCCGTACGCTACGACTCAAGATGCATCCCTCCCAACTACGCACTTATACCCTGCCTTTTCGGTGGGTCCCTAAGTCCCATTCTTACAACACTCCCCCCACAGTCGACCTTTCGCAAACCCCCTGCAACCCGTCCATTTAAGGGCGCGGGACGGAGGCGACTCCCGTGGCTAGGGACGGCAGCTGAGGAGGTGGAAGCGATGACTTCAAGCACCATTGACCCATTC
>CALJKZ010000585.1 GCA_937983085.1 uncultured Gemmatimonadales bacterium | reverse complement strand
CACCGGCAGCCGCATGGACGAGGTGATCTTCGAGGAGTTCAAGGGCACCGGCAACATGGAGTTGGTGCTTGATCGTGAGATCTCCGAACGGCGCATCTTCCCGGCCATCGACCTGAACCGGTCGAGCACCCGGAAGGAAGAGCTTCTCCTCACGGATACCGAGCTGAACCGGGCCTTCCTTCTCCGCAACTTCCTGTCGGACATGCCGCCGGTGGAGGCCATCGAGTTCCTCCTGGGGCAGATGCGCCGCACCAAGTCCAACGCCGAGTTCCTCGACGCCATGACCCGAGGCGGGGTGTAGGCGTTGGATTGGGCGGCGGTACAGGCCATCGCGGAGTCGGCCGGAGCCGTCGGTGTCATCGTCTCCCTCGGGTACCTGGCGATCCAGGTCCGCCAGAACACACGCTCGGTTCGGGCGGCGGCCAGCGAGGAGTTGGTCCTGGGCTGGAACAACGCCGCCGAGTTCATGAAGACGCCCCACGGCGCCCGGGTCTACCACCTCGGGGCCAGCCCCGACACGATCGGCCAGCTGACGGAGGAAGAGCGGGTCATGCTCCGGATCCTGGCTCTTCAGGTCCTCCGTGTGTACGAGCAGGCCTTCTATCAACACCAGGCCGGAATGCTCGATGACCGGATCTGGGCAGGCTGGGTGACCCAGATCCGCCTCACTTACGCCCTGGCGTGGTTCGGCCCGTCATGGGAAGCCCGACGACCGCTGGTCGACGAGGAGTTCGCCCGTTTCATCGAGAGCCTCGTCCCCGAAAGCGACACTGCCTGGCAGGACTACATGGACCGGATCTATCCCGACAAGGCGGCGGGGCCCGCATTGGACGGCAACGTCGCCGGGGACCGCTAGGGAGTCAGGGCGCTGCGACAGCAGCCCACCGGACCCGAAACCCTACTCGTCGATGACGGCTGCGTAGCGCGGGTTCACGATGAGCTCGTCGCCGTCGAAGATCTTCCGGTCCCACGGGAAGATGACGTTGGCGTCCATGGTGAGCGCCGAGAAGTCGGGCTGATAACCGGTGGTCCGGGCGAAGCTCGTGGCCGTCCTCACCTCGGCGGGATGCACGTCGCGCACCGCGGCGAGGTCAAGTCGGAGGGTGTCGCCGTAGGTGGTGATCTCGTCGACGATGAGAACCCGCCGACCTTCGGCCTCCCGAGGCGCCGCCGAGAGGATGGCAGGCCGCTCCCTGATGTCGTCTCCCGACCGGCGGGAGATCTTCATGGAGTAGAAGTCCAGGCGGAGGATCGAGGCGATGACGGCGCCGGGAATCACACCGGCGCGAGCGATGCCGACGATGACGTCGGGGTCGTATTCACGAGCGACTTTCAGCGCGAGGGCTCGGCACAACTCGCCGAACATCGCCCAGTCGACCTCGATGTACTCCTGGGTCACGGAATCGGGTGTTGTCATGAACGCATAGGGGTCTTGCATGCTTCCAACCTACGGTAGCGGCCCGCCCGACGACACCGTGGTCTGGATGGCGGGGTCTCGTTGACGCACCTGGGCGTGGACCCGACTGTACGTTCCATGGTGGATGATATTGCGGCGGAAGCCGACCGGATCTTCGAAGAAGCTCTCGAGCGGACGGGGGCGCGGGACCCTCGGCAGTTCTACCGCGAGCGGCTTCTCGCCTTGAAGGGATCCGATCCCGACGGCTACGCCACGGCCGTCGCCTACTATCGGGAGACGTTGGTGCCCGACATCGCGTCGGGGAAAGCCGAACCCCTCGGCGCATGGACGGAGTATGGACGGATTCTCGCCGAAGCCGTCTCCCAAGGTCGGACGGTTTCCGTCGACTCGACGGGCATGGCCCACCCGTACGAAGGCCCCGACACCGAACGACTCATCCTCCACCTGCCCAAAGACGGGCGGCGCGCCCTGGTGGTTGCGCTACCTGCCAGCCTTTCGCCGCCTCAGCTCGCCACCTACGACGTTCTGGTCGAGGGCAAGCAGAAGGCGGTACGCTGAGGGTCGCCGTCCCTCAGTCCTCCACCATGTAGGCCAGGCCCCACGCTCCGATACCCAGGTGGGTGGATATGACCGGGGAAGCCGGTCCGGAGAGGATCTCGACCTTCGGGCCGTAGATGGTGCGCAGTGTCTCGGAGACCGGCTGGATGATCTCGGGGAAGGCGACGTGAACGATGCCGAAGCGGACCTTCTCCACCGTGTCGGGCACCTGCTCGCGCACGATCTTCAGGAGCTCCGGGCGGGCCCGGTCATCGCCGAAGGCTTTTCCGAACGCCTCGACCCGTCCTTCGGCCGTCATGCCGAGAATGGGCTTTAGACCGAGGAAGCGGCCCAGGAGCGCCTTGCCCTTGCCCACCCGTCCCGACGCGATGAGCCGGTCGAAGGTTCGTACGGTGAAGAGGATGCCCGAGCGCTTGCGGATGCGCATCAACTCCGTGGCGATGTCGCCGGCGTTCCACCCGAGTTCACCGAGCTCGGCGGCCTTCAAGACGAGGAGCCCTTCCAGGAGGGAGTTGCCCAGTGAGTCGACGACCTCGATGGGCACGTCATCGAAGTGGGACGCTGCCACCTCGGCGGCGCCGAACGTGCCCGACAGTGTGGACGAGACGAAGATGCCCACCACGGATTCGCCCTCCCCCGCGGCCCGCTCGTAGGCGTCGAGAAAGGACTTCGGGGCCGGCTGGCTGGTGGTGGGTAGCCCCTCCGCCGACTGAAGCCGCTCGTGGAACTCCGTCGCCGTGATGTCGATGCCGTCACGGTACGTCCGGTCGCCGTCGACGAGGGCCATGGGCACGACGTGGATCCCGTGGGCCCGAATCACCTCCTCCGACAGGTCACATGCCGAATCCGTGACCACGGCCACCGGACGACGGGCCAGCTGGACGTGCCCTCGCCCACTGCCCAGCGTCTCGTGCTGGACCCTCATGTCCTCTGCCTTGTGGGTCACCAACGTACCCACGCCCCGCAGGTAGTCGAACACCTCCTCGGGCTCGTCGGTGTGCACGTGGATCTTCAGCACGTCCCCTGAACGGATGACGATGAGCGAGTCGCCCATCTCCTTGAGGATGTCTCGGACCGCCCGTTGCTCAGGGAGGGCATCGCCTCGCACCAGGGCCTCCGTACAGAACCGATACTGCTCCTCCGCCACCGGGTACTCCGCCATGGCCGCAGCCGCCGCTCCTGCGTCTTGACCGTTGGCACCCGGGCCCTCGGCCTCGATCTCCGCGGCGATGGCGACCCCTTCCACGAGGAGCGATACACCTTCGAGCATGCTCACGAAGCCCTTGGCACCGGCGTCGACGACGCCTGCCTTCTTCAGGGCGGCGAGTTGATCCGGCGTTCGGGCCAGCGCCTCCCGTGCCTC